>JADFXO010000006.1 GCA_015233485.1 Nitrospirota bacterium | reverse complement strand
TACTATCAATAAGCGTCGAACCGCCACAACGAATAATCTGATTAGAGAATTGAACCCTTTAATTAGAGGATGGGCTAATTATCACAGATATGTCTCAGCCAAACAGACCTTTTCCTTTATTGACAGTCACATTTGGCGAGCATTATGGAGATGGGCTAAACGCAGACACCACGACAAATCCTCTACATGGATTAAAGAGAAGTATTTCATGAGAAAAGGGGGTAGGGACTGGGTATTCGGTACAAAACTCACGCAACTACTTTCTGCAGTCAAGACAAAAATCATACGGCACATAAAAGTGAAATGCAACTTCAATCCATATGAGACCTGTAATCCGAAGTCTGAATGAAGGAGTGATGCCGTGTCTTTAACAGGCATTTAATAGGCTTGAGCCGTATGAGGGGAAACTCTCACGTACGGTTCTTAAGGGGGAAAGGGTTCATAAGAACCCTGACCTACCTGACGTTAAAATATTTACACGGGAGATATTGAATCGATTAAGGGATCTGGTGCCGGATGAAACGAGGGGTAAGTATATCAGACAGGTAGAGGTACTATCGCAGCTAAGAGATTTACAGGATGAAGTGTCTAAGGAGGCAGAGGATATGGCATTAGTATATGATTTAGAGAGAGATATAAGATTTAGGCAGGGGCGTGAGCAGGGGCTGCTTGAGGGTGAACAGAGGGGTCAACGCAAGTGGTTGCTTGAAGGCAAGCGGGAAGGCTTACTTGAGGGTATAGAGTTAGGGCTTGAACTCAAATATGGTTCAGCCGGAGTCGCGCTGATGGGTCAGGTTAGGGCGGTTGATTCTTTAGCTAAATTGGAGGAGTTTAAAAATCTTATCAAGAAAGCCGGTTCATTGGATGAGTTGAAGGGAAAGATCGTATAGGATGGCCTTGTGGCGTATATTTATAATATATATACTGCTCTACATACAGGATAACGAAGAGTGCATTTGCCCTGCTGCGTAGGCGCTCATTACATGATGTCATAATCCAGGCAGTAACCCTGGTTATCCCGATGCGGTCCGCGACTTTAGCACATCGTCTAAAATAGCGTAAAATGCCTTGAGCGAGGGCGACTCTGGTGGGATTTCTACGACCGGCCTGCCGTTTAGGTCCATATCAAAGACCGTCTCGTCATCCGGTATCACCCCGGCCACGATGAGGCCAAGTCCTTCGGCGTAGTCTTTTAGCTTGACTGCGTCGTCAGGCCCTTTAACCCTGTTAATAATCAAGAAGAGCTGGCCGGTTTGCAGTGAAAGCTCTTTTATCAGGTCATCAATTCTCTTTGCCGTCTTTATGCCCTTCAATGTCGGGTCGCTCACAATAAACATGAGGTCAACGCCGCTGCTTGTCCGTCTGCTTAAATGCTCCATGCCGGCCTCGTTATCGATGATGACGAATGAATAGTCATCGGCCAGCTTATCTGTGTATTTTCTGATGATATTGTTCGCGGCGCAGTAACAGCCCTGGCCTTCGGGGCGTCCCATGACAAGGAGGTCAAAGCCCGAGGCCTCGACGATTGTTTGTTTTATTTGATAGTCAAATATCTCCTCGGTGGTGAGGCCTCCGGGGCGGCTTCCTGAGCGGATTGTCTCAAGGGCGGTCTCCCTGATACCGCCGATTGTGGCGTGTACCTCAACGCCTACGGCCAGATTGAGGCAGGAGTTGCTGTCAGCGTCAACGCCAAGGACGACCTTGCCGGTCTTCTCCATTAAGTATCGAATAGTCAGCCCTGCAAGGGTGGTCTTGCCTGTCCCGCCTTTCCCTGAGAACGCTATGATATAGGCCATATCAGTTTTTCTTTATCCCTTCAAGCATAACGACGGCGAATCTGTCGTGTTGAAATGGATGGATATCGGGATACTTCGAGTATAGCCAGCCCTTAAAGAGTTCCTTGCCCGCTTCCGAGATAATTACGTTGGCCGCCGGATTGTTCAGCTCTGCGGAGATGGATGTTATCGTAAGTGAGTCCATTCTGAAATCGGGGAGGAATACGACAGGTATTATAGTCACCGATGAGTCGGGAATTTTGTATTCAGAGCCGAGTTTGACGGTTATGTCCTGAGTTTTATTAGTTTTTTTATCGGCAATGGAGAGTTTCACGGCTTCCCACTTACCCTTTACGTTGTCGGGCACGACGACTTCGATTTGATGTTTTTCGCCTTCACCTCCGCCGTGGCCTTCGGCAAGGGGGGCGCCTTTAGACAGCGGTGCGGCCTGTTGTTGCCCGCTGCCTTGTTGTGAGGAGACGCTATTGTCCGAATGAGCAGCTGGATTACCGGTGCGGATGTTGTCTTGCTTTTGCTTTGCGAGTGTTTCAGGATTAAGACTAACCTCCGGGGTTGGGGCAGGTTTATCAGAACACGCGGACAAACTAATAACCACCGCAAATGCTACTGGCATCAATATGCTAAGGAAACCAGTTCTCATAATAATATCCATCCTCCTTACGCGTTTATCACGCGACCTATTTTTACACTATTGGCGCGGTATTGTCAACAGCGCGTCAGGCACAGGAAATGGCCAATTCGTCGTATTGCAATAACCATTCGATGGGTGTATAATAAGGCTATGTTAGTTGCAGCGATACCGGGTGTGCTCAAGGAAAGACTTGGCGAGGATGCCTCTAAGGCCTTTTTGGACCTCGTGAAGGAGATCGGGTTTGAATCCGAAAAACAATATGTTGGTAAGGCGGAGCTGTTAACCTCTAAGACTGAACTGAAAGACGAAGTAGATAGGATAAACGAACGTATCACCTTAGAAAGTAGCAAGATAAACGAACGTATCACCTTAGAAATCGGCAAACTGAGAAATGAGATGGAAAAATCCTCCAAGGAAAACATCAGGTGGATGTTTCTTTTTTGGATTGGTCAGATAGCTGTTATGACCGCTATCCTAAAGTTATTCTTTAAGTGATAAATGAATTGTAATAATAAATATCCCAGCCGTCTTGTCTGTCTATTCGCTGTTATCGTATGCGCGGCAGCCGTTGTGATGTCCCTGAGCGGGTGTCTCGTTGAATCTCAATCAGGGATCGTCTCGGATGATAGGTCAAATGTTGTATTTAACAAAAATCTGTACGGCCAGTGGATTAACGAAACCAATTTGTATAATGTATTTTATAATCCAAATACCAGGACCTCCTATTATTGGGTCATTGAGGAAGGCGAAAAGACCGGACGCGCCGGTAAAGGAGATTTTGTGGAGTTTAATCTGGTTAAAGTCGCCGGTTCCCTGTATGTCGATATGCTGTTTACCGAATATAAGGGCAAGAAGACTCACAATATCTTAAAAGTTGAGTTTATTGACCCTGGCACTATGTACGTATATGTCTTTAATCTGGAAAAGGACTACCTTATAAGGCACAGCGAGGAGATAACCTTCGAAAATTCGAAGGGGGCTGCCGACTCCGAAGAGTTCTTAATTACATCTGGCACAGTGCAGTTGCAGCGGTTCATAAAAAAACACGAGCAGTTGTTTGAGGGCGAACCTCTGGTCTTTAAAAAAGTCAAAGACACGAATAACGATACCGTAAAGCGCCTCCTTAAATCTTATGTAGGTGACACGGCAAACACGAAATGAAGAAATATGTCTGAATGTACCATGAATAACGAGGTACAGGGATTTGACAGATGATTTAATCTCAAAGCGCCAAAGCCGTAAAGAACACTGGGACAAGGTCTACAAAACTAAGCAGCCGAATCAACTGGGCTGGTATGAGGAGTTTCCCGCGGTATCGTTTAACATGATTAAATCCACAGGGGCCGGGCTTGACGCCAATATTATAGACGTTGGAGGAGGCGCATCAAGCCTCGCGGATACGCTCCTCCTGAATGGATATAAGAGGATAACCGTCCTTGACATCGCGCCCTCGGCGATAGAAAAGGCAAAGGAGAGGCTCAACGATAGGGTCAGCGCTGTCAAGTGGATTGAGGCTGATGTTACAGCGGCCACGCTCCCGGAAGATTATGACGTCTGGCATGACAGGGCGGTCTTTCATTTTCTTACAGATGCCGGCCACAGGAAGAAATATATCGACGCCGTCAAAAAATCACTGAAGACAGGCGGCCATCTTATCATTGCGACATTCTCATTAGCCGGCCCGCCGAAGTGCAGCGGTTTAGACGTGGTAAGATATAGCCCTGAGGCGCTGGCTGACGAGTTTGGAGTTGGTTTTGAACTGTTAGACGCTATCGGGGTTGAACACATTACGCCGGCAAAGGTGCTGCAGAAATTTATCTTTTGCCGCTTTAAGAGGGTGAAATAAGAGGGTGGGATAAAAAAGTTACCCTGTCCCCCCTTTATTATATAACAGGCTTTATATTATAATGCGTGTACTCGTTAGTATAGTGCAATAATCCAGTCTATATTTTAAAGGGGGTACGGTTATGAAGTTCGGCGATATAACGCGTTTTCTCACGGGAGTGGCAATTCCGGTGTTTTCGATAAGGACAGATGAGGACTGTGGCATAGGTGAGTTTCTTGATTTAATAAAGATGGGGTCGTGGTGTAAGAAGGTGGGGCTTGACATCATTCAAATCCTGCCGGTCAACGATACGGGGACAGACGCTTCCCCCTATAACGCCATCAGCGCCTTTGCGCTCCATCCGGTTTATATACGGCTTGGGGAACTGGCGTATTCTGTTAAGATTTTTAAAGAGGAATATAAAGAGGAAATCAAGGCGGCCGCTGCGCGTTTAAATGCCCTTGAGCTTGTTGATTATCCCGCTGTGAGGCAATTTAAAGAGACAATGCTCAAAAAGATATACGAGGACAATCGTGATTCCATCAATAAAGATAAGACCCTTGCTACGTGGAAAGATTTCAACCCGTGGGTAAGGCACTATGCGGTATATCGCTGCCTGAAGGACATTCACCAGCAAAACTGGTGGAAGGGGTGGAGTACGATGAAAGACCCCAGGGCAGGGGAAATCGACAGCTACTGGACTAAGCACCTGGACGATGTCTTATTTTACGCATGGGTGCAGTTTGAGCTTGAGAAACAGTTGAGAAAGGCTGCCAATGCGCTTGAGTACATGGGGCTTCGACTAAAGGGCGATATTCCGATAATGATAAACGAAGACAGCGCCGATGTCTGGGCCGAAAGGAAATACTTCGATTTGGGCATGAGGGCAGGGGCGCCTCCGGACATGTTTTCAGAAAGCGGCCAGAACTGGGGATTCCCTTGCTATAAATGGGACGTACTGGAAAAAGAGGACTACACGTGGTGGCGACAAAGGCTTAAACAGGCGTCGAAATTCTATCACGCCTATCGCATAGACCATGTACTGGGGTTTTTCCGCATATGGGGAGTTCCTGAAAAAGAACAGACCGGCATACTTGGGTATTTTAGTCCGGCGGTGACAATAAAGAAGGCGGATTCAGATAAATACGGATTTAACGAGGACGCGATTAAATCCTTTGTCCAGCCGGTATTTACGCGGTCATATGTGACGAGCCTTTTTGGCAACGCCTCCGACGGCGTGATAAAAAAATATTTTGAGATGACAGCATCCGGTCATCTGGCCTTTGCAGGCTCAATAGAGGGCGAAAGGGCAATCGCCGCCCTGCCCGAGGACCAGCCGGTCAGGGATAAGCTCATAGGACTCTATCACAATAGAATACTGCTTGACACGGGCAATGGCTATCTGCCGGCATGGTATTACTACAGGACGATGACGTTTAACAACATGACAGATGATGAGCGCAGGCGTTTACGGGAACTGGTCGAGGCAAACAACGGCGCGCAGGACGATTTATGGAGGCAAAACGGCAATAAACTCCTGTCTATGATGTGCGAGACTACGGACATGCTGGTCTGTGCCGAGGACCTTGGCGCGGTACCCTCGTGTGTTGCCGAGGTGCTGGAAGGACTGAGTACCCTGGGTCTCAAAGTAGAGCGCTGGGTAAGGGAGTACAACAAGCAAGACTCCCCATACATAGACACAAATAGCTATCCACGGCTCTCCATATGCTCCCCGTCGGTTCATGACACATCCACGCTGCGCGGCTGGTGGGAAGAGGCCAACTGGGATAGAACACACTACTACAACACCATCGGGATGGCGGGAGAGTGTCACAAATACCTGACCACCGAATTAGCCGAAAAGATAATAAGGCGCAACTTAAACGCCAACTCAACGATAACTATCTTCCTCTTCCAGGACCTCCTGTCGCTCCACTATAATCTGCGTACGAAAGACCATGAACAAGAGAGGATAAACGTCCCCGGTACTGTTGGCCTGAAGAACTGGGCATACAGAATGAAAGACAACATAGAGGGGATAATAAACTATGACGAGTACAACAACTACCTCAACGGTCTGATTGATGAGCGCCGCCGCCGCTCTTTTTAAAACTATGAAAGAGGATGGATATACTGTAAATGAATGAGATGAAAAGAGGCAACTTACTGTCAAAAATAGGTAATATAGAGATATACAGGGGCACTCCCGCCTACTTTGGCGCGACATTAATGCGTGACGGCGTGAATTTCGCGGTGTTTTCCAAACACGCCGAATATGTAACCCTGGTGATCTTCAAATCCGGAGTGCGTGACCCGGAGGTGGATATAATACTCAATCCGGCTTACAACAAAACAGGCGATGTGTGGCACGTATTTCTGCGCGGCATTAACGCCTCGTCACGCTATTGCTACCGAATGGGAAGGAAGTCGAAAGAGGACGCAGAGTATCACAGATTTAACGACGAAGTGCTTCTGCTGGACCCATACGCAAAAGCCCTTTCGGGCGCATCACAATGGGGGACAGTCTATCAACGGCGCGGCGACGAAAATCGAAACATAAACTTTAATATCCGGCGTTCTATAATCGTTGAGGATGATTTCGACTGGGGTTACGACCAGCCGCTGAATATTCCCTTAAAGGATTCAATAATATACGAGCTTCACGTGCGCGGCTTTACGCAGCATCCCTCGTCCGGGGTGACGAAGCCCGGCACGTATGCCGGTATTGTCGAGAAGATTCCATATCTGAGGGACTTAGGGGTAACGGCCGTTGAGCTTCTGCCTGTTGCGGAGTTTGAGGAGATGGACTCTGACAGGATGAACCCCTTAAACGGGCGGCGTCTCCTGAATTTCTGGGGTTACCAGCCCATATCTTTCTTTGCGCCCAAGGCGTCATACGCCTATGACGGCACAAACGGCGGGCAGGTAGCTGAATTTAAGGCTATGGTTAAGAAATTCCATGAGGCCGGAATCGAGGTCATTCTCGATGTCGTGTTCAATCACACGGCAGAGGGTAATGAGCGTGGCCCTACATTCTCGTTCAAGGGAATCGACAACTCAATTTATTATATCATTGACTCCGTTACGGGTGATTACCACAATTACTCCGGCTGCGGCAATACGGTCAATTGCAACCACCCCGTGGTGCGTAATATGATAGTGGATTGCCTTAGATACTGGGTTATGGAGATGCACATTGACGGCTTCAGATTTGACCTGGCCTCAATATTGGGCAGAGGGCGCGATGGCTCGGTGCTTGCAAATCCACCCCTTCTGGAGAGGATCGCGGCCGACCCTATACTTGCCAATACTAAACTGATAGCGGAGGCATGGGATGCCGCCGGCCTTTATCAGGTGGGCACTTTCCCTAACTGGGGCAGATGGGCAGAGTGGAACGGTAGTTTTCGCGACGACGTAAGACGCTTTGTCAAAGGGGAAGACGGCCTCGTACCGTCTTTAATACAAAGACTTACCGGCTCTCCCGATTTATATGAACAGGGCGGGCGCGAACCATATCACAGCATAAATTTCGTAACAAGCCACGATGGGTTTACCTTAAAAGACCTTGTCTCGTATAACAGAAAACATAACAGGGTCAACGGTGAAAACAGCAGCGACGGTTCAAATGACAATCAGAGCTGGAACTGCGGCTGGGAAGGTCCTACCGAATTACACGAAGTAAACAAGCTCAGGAAGAGGCAGATGAAGAACTTTGCCACCATTCTTTTCATGTCCCACGGCGTTCCGATGTTTCTGGCCGGCGACGAGATCGCACACACCCAAATGGGTAACAACAACGCCTACTGCCAGGACAACGAAATCAGTTGGATCGATTGGGACCTGACTGAAAAAAATGCCGGCCTCGTCAGGTTTTTCAGATTATTTATAAAGTTCAGGAAAAGACTACCCTTATTAAAGCCGGGGACGTTTAAGGGAGACGGGACAACCTCAGTGACGTGGCATGGCGTTGAAATCAACAAACCAGACCTTGAATGTTATTCAAGAACTCTGGCCATGTTGCAGTCAGGCGGCCCCCGTGGCCACGATGTGTACTTTATTATGAATGCCTACTATGAGACATTGCGCTTTGAACTGCCTCTGCTACCTCGTTACAAAAAGTGGCACAGGGTTGTAGATACCAATCTTGAGCCGCCGCACGACATAGAAGATACGGGTGAAGAGGTAGTGCTGAATGAGCAGCGGTTTTACAATGTGTCCGCGCGTTCGGTTCTGGTTCTGATAAGCAAGTGATATATATAAGCTATATTGACATAATATTGTCTTATAGGGTATTATGCACATGAGATGGTTTTGTGTTGAACCGTTAACCGGTAACTGACGATAACTGACCCGGTAACTGACATAGAGACGAGGAGGCAATGAATGAACATTAACGAGCAGATAGACATGATAGTACAGTCGGTTCACTCTGATCCATTTGCTGTATTAGGGGCACATCCTACGAAGTTCAACAATAATGACGCCATAGTTATAAGGGCATTTCTTCCGGGAGTGAAGGAGTTATTTGTTGTAAGGACAGATGAGATTAAAAAAGTATATGCCGCTACAAAAATACGGCAGGAAGGTTTTTTTGAGGTCATTGCGGAGACGGTAACCGAGATATTTCCTTATAAATTTAGGGCCACATACGAAGACGACAGAAAGCGTGAATTCATTGATCCATATATATTTCTGCCGGTATTGACCGATTTTGACCTTCATTTGATGGACGAGGGCACACATTATAAGAAGTACGAGAAACTGGGCGCTCACATAATGGAGATAAACGGTATTGAGGGCGTGTTTTTTGCTGTATGGGCGCCTAATGCCATAAGGGTTAGCGTAGTAGGGGATTTCAACAACTGGGATGGAAGGGCAAATCCCATGCGCATAAGAGGTATGCACGGGATATGGGAATTGTTTATCCCTGAGATGGCAGAGGGCGATGTCTATAAGTTTGAGGTAAAGGGCAGGTATCAGGACTATATTGGAACTAAGTCTGATCCATACGGGTTTTATGCCGAGGTCAGGCCAAAAAGCGCCTCTATTGTTTACAACATAGAAAAATATAAGTGGAATGACGGCGAATGGATTGCGAAAAGGCGCGAGACTAATTGGCTTGAATCGCCTATAAGCACATACGAAGTACACCTTAGCTCATGGATGAGGGTGCCGGAAGCGGACAACCGCTGGCTGACATATCGTGAATTGGCGGAAAAATTAGTCCCCTACGTAAGAGACAATAATTTTACCCATATTCAGCTGCTTCCCTTAACGGAACACCCCCTCGACGCGTCGTGGGGATATCAGCCGGTGGGTTATTTCGCCCCAACGAGCCGCTATGGGACCCCGGACGATTTCATGTATTTTGTTGACAAGTGCCATGAAAACGGAATCGGCGTCATAATGGACTGGGTACCCGCACATTTCCCAAGGGACTCTCACGGCCTTTCATATTTTGACGGGACTGCCCTGTATGAACACTCTGACCCGCGCAAGGGCGAGCACAGAGACTGGGGAACCCTGATTTTTAATTATGGCAGAAACGAAGTCCAAAATTTTCTGTTAGCCAACGCCTTGTTCTGGATTGACAAGTATCACCTCGATGGGCTTAGGGTCGATGCGGTTGCCTCTATGCTCTACCTGGATTATTCGAGGAAACCGGGTGACTGGGTTCCAAACCAGTACGGCGGCAACGAAAACCTTGAGGCGGTTGCCTTCTTAAAGCGTTTCAATGAGGTGGTACACGGCTACCATCCGGGTGTGATGACAATAGCCGAGGAATCCACCGCATGGCCTATGGTCTCGCGCCCTACATACATTGGCGGGCTTGGGTTCAGCCTGAAATGGAACATGGGATGGATGCACGACATACTGCTCTATTTTCAGAAAGACCCCGTGCACAGGAGATTCCATCACAATAACCTGACCTTTGCCCTTCTCTATGCCTTTACAGAGAATTTTGTGAATGTCTTTTCCCACGACGAGGTCGTGTACTTAAAGCGTTCGATGCTGGATAAAATGCCCGGTGATCTGTGGCAAAAATTCGCAAACCTGAGGCTGCTCTTTACATATATGTACGCGCAGCCAGGTAAAAAGCTTATGTTTATGGGAAGCGAATTTGGCCAGTGGAAGGAGTGGAATTTCGACACCAGCCTCGATTGGCATCTGCTTGATTACGAGCCGCACCAGAAACTCCTCAGGTATGTGAGGGATTTAAATGAGCTCTATAAGAACGAAAAGTCATTGTATGAGGTCGATTTTAGCCACCATGGGTTTGAGTGGATAGATTTCTCGGATTACCAGAACAGCCTTATCTCGTTCATAAGGAAGGGGAAAGACCCTGACGATATTATGGTCTGTGCGTTTAACTTTACACCGGTGCCAAGGCTGAACTATCGAGTAGGTGTCCCTGTAGGGGGTTATTATAAAGAGATGTTAAACAGCGACGCTGACATATACTGGGGCGGCAATGTGGGAAACTGGGGCGGATTTCACGCTGACCACGTATGGTGGCAAGGCCGGCCATATTCTCTGTCGTTGCAGCTGCCGCCTCTGGGCGCTGTGCTGCTAAAGCCAATAAAACAATAGCCAAGACAATAGTGGTGAAGTGCAGCAGTGAAGCTATGTGCGGTGGTACAAGCTGATGGTGTGTTTGTTTGTGCCGCCTTGCAGGGAATGCTGGCAATGCCGGCAATAAATGTCGCAAAAGGCCTGCTGTTATGTCTTGTCCTTGTCTTTACCTTCTGGATACGTGTTTATAATAACGACCGCAGCCAGTATTCGATTCTTGATGAGTCCATCACGGTTAAGGCCGTAGAGTGGATGCGCGTATCAGGCGGCATGGATACAAACTGGATGAGTTCCATGCTGATACCTCCCAATTTTAAACAAGACCAGTATAATTTCTCTTCTTTTATCTATGCAGACTATTTCTATTATACCGCCCATGCGTGGCTCACTAAAGATAACGGAGACATATATAAGATACTCAGGGGATTTTCGGCAATGCTGGGTACGCTTGCGGGTTTTTTTTTATTCCTGATTGCCTTAAGGGGTGGGGGATTCCCTGCCGCAATAATAACCCTGGCACTCTATGCGCTTGTTCCTGTTTTGGTACAGGACAGCCACTACGTAAGGCCTGAGAGTTTCCTCACGCTACTTGGGTTGATTGCGGCGTATTTGACTATCATCAATACGGCAGTGAGAAAGCGGCTCGTTTTTTTGTCCGCCTTTGCTGTCGGCCTGGCCTGTGCGTGTAAGGCCACATCGATTATTTTACTGCCGGTACCGTTTGCGATTGTTTTTTATAAAAATAACTCCACTTCGTCCAAAGATACAAACTACTTATTGCTGACAGGTATCATATTTGCGGGTATTGCGGCGGGTGCGTTCGTTGGAATGCCTTACGCCTTTTTTCACATCGATAAGTTTATAGGCGGTATGCGTACACTCTACGCCCAATACTCCGGCATCCATCCACCTCACAGCTCATTGACGGCAGATAGCACCTTTGGTATAAAAAATAATTTCCTGTATTTCTTTCAAACCATAGGGGCTCCCGTGTTTATCGGTTTTGTATTCGGAGCAGCCAGGTTATTTAAGAGAAGGGATTTTGTATCAATCATCGTGCTGCTTTATCCGATTGCCGCCTATTACACCTTCTTCTCAGCCCAAAAGGTCGTCTTCGAGCGCAACTTAAGCAGTGTCGTGCCATTCTATCTGATTATCGCCGTAAGTGGAACGCTGGCCGCAGTCAACAAAATATCTAAAAAATATAAAAAAATAAAACCCCTCAGATATAAGGCGGGAGTTTTAGGGTTGGCCGCCCTTGTTCTGGCAATAGTGCCGCTTTTTTACACACTCAAATTAGTTGCCTATGAAATGGGTGGATATGGGAAAAGGGATAGGGTGCAATATATGAATTCAATAGTCATTAATCATAATGTGTCTGCTATCTATTCGCCCACTTTAGGTAATTCTGAGGATATAGACAAACTCGGCATGGCCCTGTTTGCCGAACCTCAGGACATTGTCTTTAAGGTATTCGACTACAATGACGACTATACAAGATTTTACTGGGGAATTGCCGTCAGAAGGTTTAATCTGGAGCAAATAGGCCGTTATGACAGCTCGTTCTCAAAAATAGTAACAAGTACGCTCTACACTTACCACAGCCCAAACAATATCTACTATAAAGCAAAAAGTACCTCCGCCATCATATCAAAAATAGACAATACTGCATGGCGGTATACAGGAACATGGTCCCTGTACAATAAATCCATTGATGCCCTCCCCAGACAATATTCAGACTATTTTATTAGCTCAGGAAATCAGGATGGAAACAGCGAGGGAAAATTATCATCCAACCCAATACAGGTTCAACGCCCTTCATACCTGATTATGTTTGTAATGACAAGCAGCAACAACAGCTCAATACGCTTAAACATCAGGACAAAGGGCAAGGGCATGATTTCATACAAAAAAACACCCCCGTACGGCCAATGGAATAAATGGGTGGCAGACCTCGGCCTATTCGTGCACGATGAGATTTCAATCACGGCGGACATTGACAAGGGGTCTTCAAATGAGTGGATTTCCATTACACAGCCCGTTATAGTGGGTTTGCTGCCCAAGTGATTATTGACCCGGCAAGTTTTATCAATAAGTTAAAATAAATATTGATTTTCTAATCACAATTATGCCATCATTCACAGTCCGCATGATTTTGTGGGCTTTAAACGGCGGTGGGATTTGAGCGGCGGTGGGATTTAAGCGGCGTGTGCGTGCGCTGCCAATTAGGGGGTAGGGTTATCATAAGAGGACATAAGGCGGGTGTTGTGGTCAAATCGATACTGTGTGCGGTAGCGTTTGCGGGGTTGATATTAGTAAGTCCCGTAGTATCGTCGGCCATAATGCTTGATCAAATCGTGGCCCTGATTGATAAGGAAGTCATAACATGGAGCGACTTGTACAAGGCGATGGAGTTTGACCTCAAAGACAAAGTCAGGGGCATGTCAAATAAAGAACGCCTTGATTATCTGAAAAAATACGAAAAAGAATTCCTTGAAAGATTGATTGAGGTGAAGCTGCAGTTGATGTACGCCGAGTCCGCCCACATAAGTGTATCCGACAAGGAAGTTGATGCGGCAATTGAAGATATGATGAAAAAGTACTCATTAACAAAGGAACAATTTAAAGATGCGCTCAAAAAAGAGGGCTTTGAATTTGATGAATATCGAAAGAGACTGAACGACCAAATCCTTCTGCAAAAGGTTGGAAATGTGATTGTGTCAGAAAAAGTGATGGTAACTGACGACGAAGTAGCCCAGCATAGCAAGTCATCAAAGCTGTCAAAGGGGCCGCTAAAGTATAAGTTGAGGTTGATTTTGATCTCAAAAAAAGACGACAAGGAAGAGAATCTGTTGGCAAAGAAAAAGGCAGAGGATGTGTATGGCCACCTGATGAAGGGAGCCGATTTCAGGACGATGGCCTCCCAATATTCAGACGACCCAACCGCACACTCTGGCGGAGACCTCGGCTATGTGAGCGCGGAGGAGATGTCTAAGGAGCTGCTCCCTATAGTGGAAGGGATGAAAGAGGGCGATATAAGCAGGATTTTTCTCACGCCAGGAGGGTTTAACATAGTCCAGTTGCTTGATAAAAGGTCAATAGACACAGATGAAAAGTTATTTTCAGAGGTCAGGGCGGAGCTGCTTGATGAGAAGGCCAAACGGGTATATAAGGATTGGATAAAATCCCTTAAAGAAAAGCACCTTATTAAAATAATTCTATAAAATACTTTAAATAATTCTTGACATTAAATATATGATTTGTTAGAATAGGAAACCCTATCGGATCAGGCATAAAAGACGAGGACGGGTATAAAAACAGAGGGGATCAGACATAATAACATGACAAAAGCAGGTGTGATAGCATGACAAAAGCAGATATAATAAACTCGTTGTTTGAGAATGTCGGCCTTCCGAAAAAGGAGTCCGAGGAGATCATAGAGACAATCCTTGATGCCATGAAAAGGACATTTGCAGATGGCGAGTCAATAAAGGTCTCCGGGTTTGGGACTTTTAACGTAAGAAAGAAACGTTCGCGCAGGGGGCGCAATCCCAAGACAGGCGAAGACATTGAGATTACGCCGAGGACAGTCGTGACCTTCAGGCCTAGTAACCAATTAAAGGCAGCAGTGGAGTAAAATTCAATGATAAAGCCTCAAGCCGCAGAATCGGGCAGAAAAGCCAAAAAAGAAGATGCCCCGCACAAGCTCTTTTATAAAATAGGGGAGGTCAGCCGGATAACCAGCCTTGAACCGTATGTGCTGAGGTATTGGGAGACAGAGTTTGGTTTTCTAAAACCCCGCAAGGGCAAATCCAAGCAGCGGATGTATCAGAAGAAAGATATAGAGATGCTGATGGAGATAAAGAGGCTCCTGTACGACGAGCGCTTTACGATAGAAGGAGTGAGAAAGAGACTGTCTGGCAAGTTTGAAGGCGATGTTGACGTTGAAGCGGCCGTTGATATAGTTGACACAAAAGAACCGGAAGCCGCCGCAGGGGCAGCGGCAATGCAGCGAATAGAAAAAATAAAGTCACACCTGAGAGAACTCCAGTTAATACTAAGAAAATGAAAAGAAATAACGGGGCGTAGCGCAGCCTGGATAGCGCACTCGCTTGGGGTGCGAGTGGTCGCCCGTTCAAATCGGGTCGCCCCGATTTCATAGTTAGATGATTTATCCCAAAATGTAGACGTAGAGGTAAGATGTAGACGTAGAAGTGGAATGTAGTCATAGAAATAAAATGCAATCATAGAAGTAAGAAGATTTCTATAACAATCGAATCATCCTGTGCCCGTCGAAGGATGCTCCGGTTGCTTGTGTGTCAGCAGCTTTGTATTGGTGTTGAAATTGAATAGATTTATGATGTCCATAAAGTTTACTCCAGAAAAGGGTGGCTTGGATTACAGAGAGGGTGTTCTGGATTCCTGCTTTTGCAGGAATGATAGGATTTATAACTGATAGCATATGATTTATGACGTAAAGAAGGGGAATAGCTGGCTTGTTGAGCATAGTAGTGAATGGCATTATGAGAGGAATTTTTTTTAATGACAGGATTTTCTTTGTCTGTCATTCCTGCGAAAGCAGGAATCCAGCTGTTTTGAGAAATGAAGCAATATTATGTATATATAATGGCAAGTAAGAAAAATGGTACGTTATATACAGGAGCAACCTCCGATTTAATAAAGCTGGTTTGTGAGCATAAAAGTGATATCAAAGAAGGCTTTACCAAAAGATATAACGCACATACTCGTCTCTATTACGAGACATCAAATGATATAAAAGTCGTGATAGAAAGGGAAAAACAGATTAAGACGTGGAAGCGCCAATGAAAAATGGAGCTTATTGAAAAAAATAATCCGCAGCGGAATTATGTTTCTGGATTCCTGCTTTCGCAGGAATGACAAATTTTATGGTTTACTCAATTTTTATGATTTATTTGTATGATTGTAACATAGTATCAGGTTTATATATTGATTGCGGGCAGTTTTTAACATGAACAGACTATCGATGTCATACATACAGGAGTTTATATCTGCGCACACGGGGTTGAGTGTTGGCGATAAGGACTTAAAGTCAACCGTTGTGTCCAGGATGAAGGGCCTGGGGTTTAGCGACGTTGACGAATATTGCAGGTTTCTGGAGACCGAATCCCCTGAAAGCAAAGACGAGTGGAAGCAGCTATGCCAGATAATTACTACCGGCGAGAGCTTCTTTTTTCGCGATAAGGGGCAATTCCATCTAATAAGAAACACGATACTTAAGGAGCTTATTGAGGCCAACAGAGACCGCCGGACACTGCGCATCTGGAGCGCCGGCTGCTCAACCGGAGAGGAACCATACTCACTGGCCATAACCATCGTGGAATCGTTCCCTGACGTAACCCTTTGGAATGTCACCATCATTGGCACAGACATCAACGAAGACGCCATCGAAAGAGCACGCAGAGGCCTCTACGGCGACTGGTCTTTCAGGATGGTTGACCCCGACATTATATCTAAGTATTTTAAGAGGCGCAAGGGCATGTATGAACTGGATGAGCGTGTGCGCCGTATGGTTGTCTTCAGGCAGGGGAATCTTATCAAGGACTCCTACCCTGACGCCGCCGCCGGTATTTGCGATATAGATTTTATAATATGCAGAAATGTGTTTATCTATTTCCAGCCGGAAAACATTGCATTAGCCCTGGGAAAACTCTCTCAAACGCTCAGCAAGGGCGGGTATCTCATCACCGGCCACGCCGAACTTCAGTCTGTAAAATTGCAAGGCCTTCTGCCCATTACCTACCCTCATAGTATCATCTACAGGCGCTTAGCTGACAGTTCAGGGCAAGAACATAGACCTCAACCGCAGCAGGTAATTTTTAAGCCGGCCAAACAAATATCAATCATAAATGTTCAGAGAAATGTTAAAATCAGCAGTCCGGTAAGTGTGCGGCAAAAAACTGTGAACACCAAGGCCGCCGCCACAGTGCCCAAGGCCGCCGCCAAAAGTAAGGCCAAAGATGTAAGGGTATTACAGGGTGAAGGTTTATACGCAGAGGCTCAGGCTTTGTACAAGGAGGGCAAATATCCCTTGGCGATAGAAAAGGCAGCTAAGTTCCTAATGGACAACCCAAGACATTATGACGCGCATGTCCTGCTTTCACGGGCATATGCCAACACGGGCGATTTAAAGCGCGCCTCCGATGTCTGTACCAACGCGATAGGGATAGATTCACTGAGGCCGGAGCCATACTATATGCTGGCACACATAGCCGAAGAACAGGGCAAGACAGAACAAGCCGTGGAGATGTTCAAACGGGTCATTTATCTGGATGCCCGGTGCGTCCCAGCCTATCTTGAACTCAGCGCCATCTATGAGCACAAGGGCAACCCCAAAAGGGGGATTAAGCTGGTAGCGGCGGCCATTAAAATCCTTGAGGGGCTGCCCGCGGACAGCGATATCGAATTTTACGATGACATGACGGCGGGGGAATTGTTGGCACACTTGAGAAAATCGAATAAAATGAAGGGATAACGAAGGTAAATGGAATCGGCAGAGCGGCTATTGACATCATATCTGGCCTTCAGAAGCGGCAGGTACGTATATGCGGCAGAGGCAGTCCATATTCGGGAGATAATTAATTTGCCGGAGTTCAGGCAAGTTGACGAGGCCCCGGACTATATAGCCGGGCTTGTCAGCATTCGCGGGACGGTCGTTCCCCTGATGGACCTCGATATACGTTTTGCACACCCCTCTGTGCACCACCACCAGTACATGACGACTGACAAGGTGGTCATATTTAACTGCGATGGCAGCCCCACGGGGATTATCGTAAATGAGATCATTGACATATACGAAATACCGGCAGATTCGATTGTGCCGGCCCCGGTATATGGCCGCGATACCATATCGGCAAGCGCATTTATCGAAACAGTGGCAAAAATAGACGAAGACATTATTATGATTATAAATCAAAAGAAATTATTCGACCCCGTTTACAGGCCGGCCGGGGATTTAGCCGGCGGCACCGTTGCTGAACGTTATTTTTGTCAAATCGCAGATGCGGACAGGTCAATCTTTCACAAGCGGGCCTTAGAGCTGGCGAGTTCGGCCTCAAGGGACGGGCAAGAGGACGACTTAATGCCGCTTGCCATCGTGGAGGCGGGCGGGGAGCTGTTTGGAATCGAGCTTGATGTGATACGCGAGTTTATTAATATCAACGAATACAGGCAGGTTCCGTGCTGCCCAAGCCACATCGTGGGGAATATCAACCTCAGGGGCGAGATATTGACGCTTATTGATATTACGGGTGTCTTGTCGCTGGCCAGAGGGAATATCAAATCCGCAATCGTAGTGTCGGTAGATAATTTTACCGTCGGCATTTGCATCGACAATATAAGCGACATTCTGTATCTGCCGATGGCGGGGTTTAAAGAGCTGCCTGCCGCCTTAGGACAGACCAGCGAGGATTTCTTTGAATTCACCACGCTTTATGATGCGCGTGCGGTTGTCGTTTTAAACCTGCAGAGTATCTTATACAAGGGGAATTTGATAGTAAATGAAGTCTTGTGATAAATGTTGCAAAATAAGGGAGGAAGACCGATGAACTTAAAGATGTCGTTGACATTAAAGCAGAGACTGTTTGTTCTATTTGTATTAATAGGATTGGTGCCTTTTCTAACCGTTAGCATATATTCTTATGTAAAGGCGAGGAGTTCCCTCGTGGATGCGGCCTTCAAAAATCGAGTTACAACGAGTGAGTTGAAGAAGGCCCATATCGAGCAGTATTTCAGACAAATAATATACCGCTCGGAAACATTTGCAGAGGATACAATGGTTGTGGAGGCGATGCATGAATTTACGTCGACTTTTTTTGCCGTAGAAAAGGAATCCGGCGCTAAATACGACGCTAACGCAAAATACAACGAAGACCTGCTCATGGCAAGGTATCAGGAACAGAAAGAAAACACGCCTGATGTCCCCGACAATATCATTGCCACATGGTGGCCCAAAAAAAAGGCGGTTAAAATACTCCAACATCAGTATATCTCGAACAATCCCTTTAAGGCAGGGAAAAGACAAGAACTGGACTTTGCCGCCGACGACAACTCATACAACTCCGTTCATAAAAGATACCAGCGTATATTTCGGCAATACGTTAATAGATTCGGTTACCAGGATATGTTTTTAATAGAACCCGACACCGGATACATAGTTTATACTACAATGAAAAAACTCGACTTCGCGACAAGCCTCATGAGCGGCCCGTATAGCGATTCGAACATGGCCAAGGTCTTCGACACCGTTGTGAAATCTAAAGAGAGAGACTTTGTAAAAATAGAGGATTTTGAACCTTACGCGCCGTCAAACAGCGCTGAGTCTGCCTTTATAGCTTCGCCTATTTACGATGGCGATAAAAAAATCGGAGTTCTGGTCTTTCAACTGCCGGCAGAAAAGATTAATAATATAATGACCCGCAACAGGCAGTGGAGCCAACGGGTCTCCGGCAGGACTGCCGAGAGCTACATTGTTAACGCTTCCGACATGGAAATGAGGACGGATTCGAGATATTTATTGGAATCGCCCGATAGTTTTTTCAAGGCCATCCAAAATACGTCTCAGGATAAAAAAGCAATCGATAGAATGAAAAAATATAACACCTCTATCGGTATTCTTAAAATAACCAACAAAAATATAAAGGAAGCGGCAGCCAACAAGGCAACACTCAATTATATTACTACGAATTATTTGAACGCCCCCGTCCTCATGGCCACTTCCCCGCTTGACATCGAGGGCCTTAATTGGCAGATAGTGGCAGAAGTCGAAGAGGACGATGCCCTTTCGACTGTAACGCACCTGTTTTATGCCATGTTGATTTTGGGGCTGATTACTGTGATTTGTGTTTTTGCCGTCGGCTGAAGTTTCAGCCGCTCAATAAGCATGCCGTTAAGCAGGAGTATAAACAACATATCGACTTCGACGAACGAGATATCTGCTACCGTGGAGCAGCACGAAAGGACTGCCTCACAGCAGTCAACGGCCGTCAACGAGACCACAACGACGATGGACGAGCTGTCGGCCTCGTTTAAGCAATCCGCCGAACAGGCCAAAAACGCCGCCGAGGGCGCCGAGCATGTCATGGTTATGGCAAACGAGGGGGCGGCCAACTTAAACGAGATGCTCGCCGGGATGGCCTCATTAAAGGAACGGGTTGAGGCGACGGCCTCCATGATACTGAAGCTCAGTGAGAAGACTACCCGCATAGAGAACATCGCCAACGTGGTGTCGGACTTCGCCGGTGAGACCAAGATGCTGGCCATGAACGCCGCGGTTGAGGCCGTAAGGGCGGGGGAGCACGGCAAGGGATTTTCGGTCGTGGCCATGGAGATACGCAAACTGGCCGAGCAGAGCAAAAAATCCGCCGAGGAGATTAACTCCGTCGTAACGGAGATACAAAAGGCCACAAATTCCACCGTCAGGGTAACCGAGGAAAGCACAAAGACGGTGGACAAGGAGATGGAGCTGGCCGATGTCGCCGCCGAGACCTTCGGTAAACTCTCCGGCGTGATAAGAAGCTCCGCGGAGAACATTCAGCAGATATTCTTAAATATCCAGCAGCAGTCCACCGCTGTTGCCCAGGTTGTAGAGGCCATGAACTCCATCAACAGGAGCGTTAAGGAGACCTCATCCGGTATAACGCAGACAAAGCAGGGCATCCTGAAACTCGACGAAGTAGCCAAAGACCTGAAACAAATGGTGTAACGATATGATGATAGAAGACAAGGAACTCAGAGAGATATTTAACGCCGAGACGCAGGAGCACATTCAGAATATCGAAGATGGGCTTCTGCAGTTAGAGAAGGGTCCTGACGATATGAAAGGGCTTATGGAAGGGCTGTTTCGTGAGGCCCACAGCCTGAAAGGGTCTGCCCGCCAGCTGGGAGTCAATAAGATGGAACTCCTCGGCCACACATTGGAAGATATGTTAAACGCTGCAAAGCGTGGAGTGAAGGCGCTGACCCCTGACATGGTCAACGGCATTTACAAGTGTCTTGACGCGATCAAGGAACTCCTTGAAGAGGCGGTCACGGGTAAGGCGTCCTCTGTTAATGTCTCCCTTATAATTGCCGAACTTAAGGGCGGCAAGGCCGCAGAGCCATGCCCTGTTATAAAGCCGGCCGGCGAAGTGGAGAGCCCGCCGCAGAGCCAGCAGACACCGCCGCGCCAGGAAGAAAAAATCCCCGCCGCACCGCCGCCCGCCCCCGAAAGGGCAGTTGCCGCCGTCCCGGCTGAGGAGATTCCCGCCGCCCATGCTGATAAGGTGGAGGAGGCCGCAAAACCTCAGGAGGTTGAAAAACCGCAGGAAGCAGCAAAACCTCAGGAGGTCGAAAAGGCAGCCCCCCATGAACAGGAATATACGGCTATGATGCAGGATGGAAAGAAATTCACCATTGATACAATACGCGTGGAGGCCTATAAGCTTGATGCCCTTATGCTGCACATAGGTGAGCTACTGGTTATGAAAAACCGGATAAACCAGCGCCTTAACGATGTCGAAGAGACCTTGCACGTGTGGAATACGAAGTTATTAAAAGGATTAAGCGGCAAGGCCGGCATGGATACACACCATGGCCATGAGTTGGATAAACACATCGGGATGTTCTCCGGCAATCTTAATAACCTTAAAGACTCTCTTTACGAAGACGACGCGAGGCTTACATTTATATCCAAGGAGATAGAGGAAAGGGCGCGAACTCTGATGCTCCTGCCCCTGTCCAATGTCTTTGGCCCGTTTAAGCGTATGGTAAGGGATTTGGCCAATCAAAAATCGAAAGAGATAGATTTCGTTATTGACGGCGGTGAGACAAAGGCGGAAAAACGAATCCTTGAGGAGATAAAAGACCCTCTGATGCACATAATAAGAAACTCCATAGACCATGGTATAGAGCCCCCTGAGGAGCGGTTGGCAAGGGGAAAGGCCAAGACCGGCACAATCACCGTGAAGGCCTATAAAAAGGCCTCTAACATAATAATAGAAATAATGGACGACGGGCGGGGCCTTAATATAGAAAAGATAAAAGAGACGGCCATAAAAAATAAGCTGGCCTCGGTGGAGGCCATCAGCGTCATGTCGCTTGCGGAGCTGTATAATTTTATCTTCATGCCGGGCTTTACCACAAGCCCGATAATAACGGACATATCCGGCAGGGGTGTCGGCATGGATGTCGTTAAGACTGCCCTTGTGCGCCTCAAGGGCACAGTTGCGGTAGAGTCGCTCCCTACTCAGGGATGTAAGATGACCATAACCCTGCCTGTTACTATTTCCACGACACGTGTGTTTATCGTAAAGGCGGCAGAGAGGACATACGCCCTGCCGATTGATTTTGTAAAGACAACCTTTATGTCCCCCCGCGAGGATATATATAACGTGGATGGCCAAAAGACCATTACTTATGACAACACGCCTATGTCAGTCGTCTATGTGGCCGATATCCTTGAACTCAAAGGAGGCAATGGCGGCCCCGGTATTAAAATAACTAAAAGTGATAAAGGTAATAAAAGTGATAAGAACTCTCTGTCCGAAAGGCTGCCTTGCATAGTATTTACGTTGGATGGCGATAATTTTGGTGTCATGGTCGATACCCTTGTCGATGAGCAGGAAATCGTGGTGAAATCCTACGGCGGGATACTCAAGAGTGTGCGTAACGTTATTGGCTCGACAATATTGGGCACCGGCGAGGTGTGTATGGTACTAAACCCCTCAGATATTTTAAAGACGATAAAGAGCAAGGGGTTCACAGCGGGATCGCTTCAGGAGGTTGGGTCCCGGGAAAGGCCATACTCGGTTTTAGTAGCAGAGGACTCCATCACGACGAGGACTCAGATGAAACGCATTCTTGAGGGTGCCGGCTATGAGGTGACGGTGAGTGTGGATGGTATGGACGCTCTAAGAAAGCTGGAGTCGGCTAATTTTGACGCGGTAGTCTCGGACGTTCAAATGCCCAACATGGATGGCCTTACGCTGACAGAGACAATAAGAAAGAACAAAAAATACAAAGAGCTGCCAGTTATCCTTGTGACCACATTGTCCTCGGAGGAGGATATGAAAAGGGGCGCGGAAGTGGGGGCAAATGCTTACATGAGTAAGCCCGCGTTTGACAGGCAGTTGTTTCTGGATACGCTGAAAAGGTTGATATGATGATAGGTGATAAACGCATAAAGGTGCTGCTTGTAGATGACTCTCCGGTGGCGGTAGAGATGATGAGACGGATATTGGCATCCTCGGACGAGATAGAGGTAGTGGGCACGGCAAGGCACGGCAAAGAGGCGCTTGAGATGATACCGCGCCTGAGGCCGAATGTGATTTGTACGGATTTGCACATGCCGCTGATGAACGGCCTTGAGTTTGTCAAAGAGGTAATGGCCAGACACCCGCTTCCTATCCTTGTGATAAGCGTGTCGGTTTATGAAGACAACAAGGAAAACATATTTCAACTCCTTGAGGCGGGGGCGATAGATGTGTTTCCCAAGCCGCGCGGGGTGCAGCTTGGACAATCTACTAAGTTTTCATCCGAGCTGATTGCCAGGATAAAGATACTCTCAGGGGTCGTGCCATTTCGCAAACCAAAGAAGCCGGCTCCCCAAGCCAGGGGAATACTTCGCATCCCTAAGCCCTGCGCCGACAGCGACGACGCGCTCCCATATATAGAGGCCTTAAACAGACGTTTAAAAATGATCGTAATCGGCGCGTCAACAGGCGGACCTCAGGCCATTGAGGCCATTTTTAAAGGGCTGCCCGCGGACTTCTCCATCCCCATTGTCTGCGTACAGCACATTAGCGAGGGATTTATGGTAAGCCTCGTCGATTGGTTAAAGGGGCGCAGTAAGCTGAATGTGGCCATCGCCCGAAATAAAGAGAGGCCTGTCCCTGGTAATATATACTTTGCCCCGGATGACAAACACCTGAAGATCGACAAGTCGGGCGCCTTTGTCCTGAACGATGACCCTCCGGAAGGCGGGCATAAGCCCTCAATCACGTTAACAATGGTATCGTTGGCGGAACACTTCATGGGCGGCGTTTTGGGGGTACTCCTCACTGGAATGGGAAGGGACGGCGCAGAGGGTATGCTCTCTATCGCCCAGGCCGGGGGCGCTACCATCGCTCAGGACGAAGACAGCAGCATCGTTTTCGGTATGCCCGGCCAGGCAATCAAAATGGGTGCGGCGAAGTATATCCTTGACATAAACAAGATAGGAAAATTCTTAGCGAAAATTGAATGTATGGAAAAAAATCTGGCATATGAAAGGTAATATCAGATGAAAATTCTAATCGTAGAAGACAGCGCTATCCAGAGAGAGCTGCTAAGGCGTGCGCTCGCGCAGGCAGGCTATGAGGTTATCCTGGCAAGAGATGGCATTGAGGGCCTGTCTTTGGCTCAAACGCACAGACCCGCGATAATTGTAAGCGATATAGCGATGCCGGGCATGGATGGCTTTGAGATGTCTTATAAGATAAAGAATCTTGACACGGTGAAACACATTCCGGTGATTCTCCTGACCGCCCTCTCAGATGCGAAGGAGATTATCAGGGGCCTTCAGGCTAAGGCCGATTTCTATATAACCAAACCGTATAATGAGCAGTATCTCCTGCTGAGCATAGAGTCTCTGCTGAAAGACGCCGCCTCACCGGCCAAGGACTACGACCCTGCGGCAGGCCTTAAGATTACCTTCATGGACGAGGAATATCAGATTAAATCCACTCCCAGACAGATATTGAATCTCCTGCTTTCGACATATGAAAATGCCGTGGGTAAAAATCAAGAATTGATTCAGACCCAGTTCGAACTAAAAACCCTGAACGAAGAACTTGAAGATAAAGTCAGGGAACGCACCAGGGAACTCCAGGCCTCGGAAGAGAGTTATAAGATACTCTTTGAAAACATGTTCAGCGGGTTTTACAGATTTACCCCTGAAGGTAAGTTCCTGTCCGTGAATCCAGCGTTTAACAATATGCTTGGCTATTCGAGCAAGGAGGAGCTGCTTTCTTTTTGTGATGAACTGCACTGCCTGTATTTCAGACGAAAAGAGTATGAGAAATTTATGGTGGCCTTGCAAACCAATCAATCAATAAAAGACTTTGTCAGCCATTTAAGAAAAAAAGACGGCAGTGAGCTGATAATAGAACAGAACATCCGCGTTGTGAAAAACGAAATGGGACAGCCGATGTACTACGAGGGATTTATCAACGACGTAACGGAGTGCAAACACGCCGAGGCGCAGCTGATAAAACTCTCAAGTGCCATAATACAAAGCCCTGTGGCTGTAACAATAACCGACCTTGATGGCAGGATAGAGTTTATCAACCCAAAGTTTGTAGAGGTGACGGGCTATAACCGCGATGAGGCGATAGGTAAGACGTCGAGTTTTCTGAAATCTGGAAGGACTGACCCTGAGGTATATGCGGACTTATGGGAGACAATCAAGGCAGGGGAGGTTTGGCAGGGTGAACTGCTAAACAAACGAAAGGACGGTAGATTATACTGGAATAGTATAACGGTATCGCCGATAAGGGATGTCGATGCCGTAATCACACACTACCTGTCCGTGAACGAGGACATAACAAACCGCAAGGAAGTGGAAGAGGCCCTGAGAAAGGCAAAGGAGGCCTCCGAGGTAGCAAACGCCGCCAAGAGCGAGTTCCTTGCCAACATGAGCCACGAGATTCGCACCCCTATGAATGCTATTATAGGAATGACGGAACTTGTCCTTGATACCGAGTTAAAACAGCGTCAAAAGGAATACCTTGATACGGTGTTGAACTCCGCCAACTCGCTTTTGACCCTGCTCAACAGTATTTTGGACTTTTCAAAGATCGAGGCCGGCAGGCTGGAACTGGAAGAGGTAAACTTTGACCTTAGGGAATTGATAGACAATATCTGTGACCCGCTCTCAATCCAGGCTCACAAAAAGGGGCTTGAACTCTCAAGCCACATAAAGCCGGCCGTGCCCTTAAAACTAATCGGGGACCCTGCGCGTCTCGGACAATTGTTGATTAACACGAGAGGCAATGCGCTGAAATTTACGGACATGGGTGAGATTGTGGTAACAGTGGATATGGAACATGGCCTTTGTGGCGATAAGTCCGCCGTACTGCTTTTTTCGATCTCAGATACCGGCATAGGGATACCTGCCGAGAAGTTCGACAAGATATTCGAGCAATTCTCACAGGCGGATGGCTCGATGACAAGAAAATACGGAGGGACAGGTTTGGGGCTGGCCATATCTAAGCAGCTTGTATCGCTGATGGGAGGCCATCTATGGCTTGAGTCCGTAGAAGGGCAGGGCAGCACTTTTCATTTTACCGCCAGATTTGCGTTGAGTAAAGAGCAGGAACGCCCGTCTTCATTTAATTTTAAAGACGCAAAAATCCTTGTTTCCTGTAATGTCAAATCGTGCAGCACGATAATCAGAGATTTTCTCATAGGCTCAAATGCCGAAGTGTCTGAGGCGGCGGGGGCTAAGGAGACCCATGATAAGCTGGCCGCCGCCATACGCAGCGGACATCCCTATGATATAGTCTTTTTAGACATCAGGCTTTCCGGAGGAGGCGGGTTTAAAATGGCGGAACAGATGATGGGAGATCCGGCGTTTGCCTGTCCGATCGTTATGATGCTTAATACTAACCACCGGAATGGCGACATAGACAGGTGCCGTGAAATCGGTGTGGTGTCGTATGTAATTAAACCTATTAAGTATAAGGATGTCATAAATACCGTAGAAGAGCTGCTCAACAAGCCGTTTTCGGGCGCGGCTTATGAAAGACAAATCAGGCCGGGGCAGGTACTGCCGCTGACTGATGCCGCGCCGGTTCATATTTTGCTCGTCGAGGACAATGTTACTAACCGCGTAGTGGCCAGAGAGATACTTAAAAAACACGGGTATAGTGTTATAGAGGCCGAAGACGGCGCAAAGGCCGTGAAACTCCTTGAAGAGACTATGTTCGATCTTATCCTCATGGATGTGCAGATGCCCGAGATGGATGGTTTTGAGGCAACGAGGCAGATAAAGGCCTCGCAGGCAACATGGGCAATTCCGGTTATCGCAATGACAGCCCACGCGCTAAAAGGAGACAGGGAAAGATGTATAGAGGCAGGAATGGACGACTATATAACGAAACCCGTTAATTCTGGCGAATTGATTGAAATAGTTAAAAAATATACAAAGGGACATGAGACGTCAGAAACCACGGCCCACGACACGCGCCCAGCGGGTCGTACAGATAGCACGCCTCCGGCGGGTCGTACAGATAAAGATAACACGCGCCCGCCGGTCAGTTCAAACGATGCGCGTTCATCAGACCGTTCAGCCGCCGCCCCTGCCCCGGTCAATGATAGTGCCAATGATAACATGGAGGCGAGTAGATTGGCGGTTGAAAATATCATGACACAGATAGACAAGTCTCAACTCATAGAATCGCTGCCGCACGGTGACTCAAGGGTGTTTATTGAAAAGGCCGTGAACCTTATACAAACGATGAGTGACGCCCTGGCCTCCGGCAATTATTCGCTCACTGAGAAAAAAGCTGAGGCAATCAGAGACAATGCCGAGAAACTCTCCCTTGCGGAGATTAAGACCGCCGCGTTTCGTATGATGCTGTCGTTGAGAAAGTCCGACATAGACAATGCCAACAAGCATTTTAAGGCAATAGTGGAGGAGCTGGATAAGTTAATCAATAAATTACACGAGGGTAAGGATCTTAAATGAGGATACTGATAGCCGACGACGAATCAATCAATCGAAGAATATTACAGGAGATGCTTTCTGATTATGCCGACTGTGACGTTGTAGTAAACGGTCTTGAGGTGATAGAGGCCTTTACGATGGCGCACGAACAGAAGAGGCCGTATGAGCTGTTGTGTCTGGACATCATGATGCCCGTTATGGACGGCTGCGAGGCGTTGATGCAAATTCGCAAGATGGAAACGGTAATGAATATAAGCCCGGATGACAGGGTAAAGGTTATAATGGTAACGGCGGTGGACAGGCCTAATGAGATATTGCAGTCAATCAACGGCGAATGTTCGGCATATATGATAAAACCGATAAACAAAAAGGCCTTGATAAAACAAATAAAAGAAATAGGGCTGCTACAGTAAAAACAACCTGAGCAGCCCCGGGATAGTGCCAAAAATTGCAGATGCCGGGGCCTCATACCTAAGAGTTAATCATAACAGCCTTACTGTGGGACGGCCCTGTGTGCAGGCCGCCTTGTGCGTGACCGGCGGCGTTTTGTTCGCCGTGTTGTTTGACCTGACCCCGGCGCAACCATGCACTTACGAACCGCTACGAAGCAACCTTGGCCACTACGAAGCACCCTGGGCCGTTTTAATGTTAATAGCCTGAAACGGCTTTGCCGCGTTAGGCTTGGCCTTGCCAATTTTAAATTCCACATCGACGACATCCGTGTCATCCTTTGAATAACTATCGTATTTATATTCGATCATTTGCTCGAGTTTTTCGGCAAGAATCTCATCTTCCACGTTGGAAATGTGAAAATATACGTTCTCTTTAATAGCATCCGCTAAGAGAAACCCCCATCGATGCTGAAATATCTTCACCCTTCCTTTGAATATTTTTCCGCTTTCGTAAGCCTCGTCCTGTGTTAACCGGCTGGCATAACCGGAGATTTCTGCTGGGGCTGATTTCCCATTTTGCTGCGTGCGAACGGCGAAGCACGATGGCTCGGTAACACTAAAAAAGGCATATTCGTCTGGGGATGCGATTCTCAGACCTACGATCGATACGTCTTTATACTCCTTTTGAAAGGCAAAGGCAACCAAGGCATTCTTGAGAAATTCGTAGCCAAAACTGTTAATATTAGAGAGTGTCAATTTCTTAAACTCGGCATAGATACTCTTTTTTATTCCATTCCTGTTCATTTTCTGTACAAAACCCTGTATCTCGTCAAGACGCCTCGACTCATTGCTGTCATCCACATAAGAAGTGATCTGCAACGCGATAGGAAACGCCCCGCTAAACGACGTAATCGGGATAAACCTGTGAACAAGGGCGTCAATCCCCAGCTGGTCAAGGTCCTGAGAGCGTTCAATAACCCAGTCCTTGCCCAACAATTCGATGATTCTGTTTTCTAAATCAAAACCTCTCACTACCTTACCTCCTTTTTCTGACCTTAAGGAGGCCCCGGCATTGTCAAAGAACATTTAGCACATACATTTTACAACATAACCGGATGTTATTGCAAATCGTATTCGGCAGGGCAAACGCATTAACGCAGAAATTCCTTGCAGGTAGCTCCAGTAGAGGGTTTCCCTGATTCCTGCGAAAGCAGCAATCCAGTCTATGAGATTCCTATTGTAATTTTCAAATGCGTTTGCCCTGCGCTTATACACTGTATACAACAGTTACTAAAATATGATAACCTAAGACAGGAGATAAGGTATGGCTGCGGTAATGTTTGACACACAGAAAGTTGTTAAGGATTTGAAATTAGGCGGGCTTACAGACGGTGCGGCGGATGCGATAACTGAGGCGCTAAAGACGGCGCAAAGTGCAAGTGTTGAAATGCTTGCCACGAAAGGGGATATAAGAGATTTAGAAATAGCAGTTGAAGGGGATATAAGAGATTTAAAAATAGCAGTTGAAACTAAAATATCAGGGCTTGAAGTTAAAATATCAGGGCTTGAAGTTAAAATATCAGGGCTTGAAGTTAAAATAACTGGCGTAGAATCTAAGCTAAGTGATCGCATGACTAAAATAGAAGGTGAGCTAACACTCGTCAAGTGGATGATGGGCATAATGCTTGCTGGTGTAATATCGCTTGTGATGAAAGCGTTTTTTATGTAGCTATTTAGCTATAGATTACAATGGAGCAGCCTTGACAGGTCGCTCCTTATTCTGTTGCCTGTAGCGGCCTCAATATCCTCATCCTCAGGTGAACGAATCACATAGTATTCACCGCCAGCAGCTCTGATATTAGCCTCAAACATCCGATTGTCAGCTATCGCTATACACTATTTTAAGAACCGTTTTCTTTTCATCGGGAATTGCTGTGTCAGGGTAAACCTATTGGAGAAATAAAGCAGAATTTGTCTATACAATTAGCCACGGCAAATGGGTTGCATGGTTTCTTGCTTTCGCAGGAATCCAGCCTATGAAATCTCTATTGCATGTTTCTTATTGCCCTGTCGTATCCAGCTAAAACTCTGCTCCCGGCTGCC
>JADFXO010000069.1 GCA_015233485.1 Nitrospirota bacterium | reverse complement strand
GACGGCATATCTTCGTACAGTTGCCGCAACATGCAAAATTAGAAAAATTAGCACGTGGAACTACCTTGCCTCGGTCGTCGAAGCGCATCGCAAAGGCATTGAGATACCCATGATTCCACAAGTCTTATAATAGCGGGTGAACGGTTACGCTATGAATATGCAGTACTGGTGACATCTATGCAGGACGAAATATCACCTATTAAAATGGGGTTTACACAAATAACTTGACACTCCCTCTTTGTTCGTCTTGCCAATCCCACTAAACACCATGAGGCAATTCCCTGCCGCCCTCTGCTTCTCAATGCAGTTGCGAAACAAACAAAATAGTTATGGCACAGTCTGTTCGCAGGAATGACAGACAAAGAAATGATGCTTCCCTATCATAGTGCGGTTGCCCTGAGAGGAAAATGATTTGGCTTTACAATTTTTTTGCCGGTGCTTGTGATATACCCTCTGGATTCATTATAATTTGTTGGCAGATGTTAACCTTGGGAAATGTCGTTATACTTATAGCAGGACTTTCTATTGGCGCCATTATGGGCTGGCTCATAGTCAGCCGCCGTTTACTTGGTGAGCATTATTTAAAGTGCTCTCTGCTTGAAGGCAACCTCAAGGCCGCCGAGGCACAGCTCAACGTGCTCAAGGTACAGCTCACCGATAAAACCAACGAGGTAATATCTCTGCGGGAAGACCTTTCGGACGCGCATCAAGCACGCGTGGCCTTGCAGACTAAACTCATTGCCGCAGACGAAAACCTTAAGGCCCAGCGTGGTATTATCGAAAACGCAAAAAAAGACCTCACCGACACCTTTACGGCTCTTTCGGCGGTTGCCCTTAAGAGTACGTCCGAGGACTTTATCAGGCTGGCGTCTGAGTCCCTTGAGAAAATCCTCTCAGAAACTAAGGGCAGCCTTGGCCTCCATCAGGAAAAAATCCATGGCCTTGTCTCCCCGCTCACTGAGACGTTGAAAAAGTACGAGGAGCAAATTCAGAAACTTGAGTCCAAGTGGGACAGAGACCATGGAAGCCTCGCCACACATATTCAGAACATAGTGCTTTCTAATCAGCAGCTTCAAAAGGAGACATCCAATCTCGCAACCGCCCTCAAAAATCCCCAAATCAGGGGACGCTGGGGTGAAATCCAGCTGACAAGAACCGTAGAGCTTGCAGGCATGGCAGAGTACTGCGACTTCAACCTGCAGACCTCGGTGGATACGGACAATGGCCGCTTAAGGCCGGATATGATTGTACATCTGCCGTCGAACAGGGACATCGTCGTGGACTCGAAAGTCTCTCTCATTGCCTATGTCGAGGCCGTCTCCTCTGACACTCCGGAGGAAAACAGGGCTTTATTGTTTAAAAAACACGCGCGGCATGTCAGAGACCACATGGAGAGACTATCGCAAAAGTCATACTGGGAACAATTTAAGAAGTCGCCTGAGTTTGTCGTCCTGTTTTTACCCGGGGAGTCGTTCTTTAGCGCCGCGCTCGAATATGACATCGCGCTCCTTGAGGATGCCGCCTCAAAGAGGATAATCATCTCCACCCCGTTTACGTTGATTGCCCTTCTGCGCGCTATTGCCTTTGGCTGGAGGCAGGAGCAAATAGCCCAAAACGCGGAGCTGATAAGCAAGGCCGCTAAAGAACTATACGAGCGGTCAAATGTCTTCATTAAGTACCTTGCCGAACTTGGGAAGGGTATTAAGAAATCAGTTGACGGGTATAACTCCGTCGTTGCTTCCCTTGACAAGAGGCTTCTGCCAACGTTAAGAAAATTTAAGGAACTTGGCGTCTCTGCCTACGATGAGACAGTTCCTTTAGATATTATTACTCACGAGCCTGCGCGCTTATACTCAGATGATGAGGGGATGGCGTGATAATCAGACAACAGACAGAGGCAATAGAGAAAAATACATTTCATCCCCGCGCATGCCGGAGCGCCGACACAAGGGGCCGCCAGACTCCCGAAAAAGAGGGAGATATCCGAACATGCTTCCAGCGCGACAGAGACAGGATTATTCACTGTAAATCCTTCAGGCGGCTCAAACACAAGACTCAGGTCTTTCTTGCCCCAAAGGGCGACCACTACAGAACCCGCCTTACGCATGTCCTCGAAGTAGCCCAAATATCGCGCACCATCTCACGTGCCCTCAGGCTCAACGAAGACCTCACCGAGGCAATCGCCCTTGGGCATGACCTCGGACACACCCCTTTTGGACACGCGGGTGAGGCGGTGCTGCGAAGAATTCACCCCGGGGGCTTTGACCACTACGTACAGAGCCTGAGGGTTGTCGATATACTTGAGAAAAACGGCGCCGGCCTTAACCTCACCTACGAGGTCAGAAACGGTATTATCAAGCACTCAAAGGGTATGGGTAAGATACTGTCCGACGCTCCAAACGAAATGGCCGATACACTGGAGGGACAGGTCGTTCGTATCTCCGACGTCATCGCCTACGTCAACCACGACCTTGACGACGCCCTCAGGGCAGAGGTCATTCACAAAAAAGACATCCCCGACGATATATCCTCTGTCCTCGGAAAAACGCATTCCAAGCGTATCGACACTATGGTCAGAGATTTGATTTATAACACATTAGAGGCAGGGTTAGAGAGAATCACCATGACTGACGGCATACTTGACGCCGTAAATAACCTGCGCAGTTTTCTCTATACCAGGGTCTATGAAAGCGATAAACTAAAAGAGGAGTTTCATAAGGCGGAGAATATCATTCAAAGCCTTTATAAATATTACTGTGAGCACGCGGAGCTTATTCCTCACCGCGTCTATGGCAGCGGCGCATCTGATGGCAACGGGCTGCTTACGCATGTCTGTGACTTCATCGCGGGGATGACAGACCGTTTCGCGCTTATGACTTTTGAGAAGATTTTTATACCGCAGCGCTGGACTGTTTTTTAGCCCATCTTTGCCCTTGCAAAAATCATGGGTTAAACCATTATAATAGTCCAATGCCTTTGGGAGGTTGGATAATACTATGATTGACCTGCATACGCACACATTTTTCAGTGACGGGCAGCTCGTTCCCTCCGAGCTTGTCCAAAGGGCATATGCCGCGGGCTATACGGCCATCGCCCTTACTGACCACACCGACAGCTCCAACATCGAATTTGTCGTTGCCAGCATCGCAAGGGTCGCCGATGACCTCAATCGCCATTGCAATATTAAGGTCATACCCGGGGTTGAGCTGACCCATGTGCCGCCGGCAATGCTCGGCACCCTCACAGCCCTTGCCCGGTCACTTGGCGCCAGATTAGTCGTCGTTCATGGAGAGACCATCGTCGAACCCGTCAAAGAAGGCACTAACAGGGCCGCTATTGAGGCCGGCGTCGATATACTCGCGCATCCCGGCCTTATCTCAGACGAGGATTGCCGTCTCGCAAGGGATTCAGGCGTCACGCTTGAGATAACCGCCCGCAAGGGCCACAGTTTAACAAACGGGCATGTCGCCATGAAGGCCTTCCAGTTCGGTGTGCCGCTTGTTATTAACACGGACACACATTCGCCTCATGATCTGATAACTAAGGATATGGCCGTTAAAGTCCTGCTCGGCGCGGGGATTCCACATGGCAAATTAGATGATATTTTTCAACAATCGCAATATATCGTAAATAAACTCTGCAAAAATTTATAATTTAACTGGAGAATACAAATATGCCTAAAGCCATTAAGAAAAGACCGGCTAAACAAAACATTTCTCACGGAGAACTGTCCTCGTACGAACACCTCAAACACTATCTTGATAAAAACAAAAAACGTTCGCAGCTCATTATGGGTACCGTCGTTGGCCTTATAATCATCGCCTCGTTAATCGTAATCTATCGCTCCTATTCGCAGGACCAGGCGTCGGCATTGAGCTACCGCGCGTATAATGCCTATTATGGCCAGAGTTCTTCTGAGGACTCAGAAAAAAGATTAAAGGCGTCTCTCGCAGGCTTTCAGCGCTCCTACAACGAGGGGAAATCCCCAATTTCACTTCTTTATACCGCTGCAGTACTCATTGAGCTTGGCAACACAGACGAAGCGGAGAAGACCCTGATTCAGTTTAATAACACCTGCCAGACGTGCGACGAACTGCTGCCTATATCGTACTATAAGCTCTTTGAGCTTTATAAGGGCAAAGGTGCCTCTGACAAGGCGCTTCAGACCATTCAAAAGCTCTACTCGCTGAAATCCCCGATATTCAAAGACCTTGCACTGTTCGAATGGGCGTCTGTCCTTTCCGCCTCAGGCAAGGCCGATGAGGCAAAGGGAAAAATGGCAGAATTGGAAAAGGGCTTCCCAATGTCTCCATTTGTTATGAAAAAACCTGACGGGGCGGCTTTGGACAATGCCACTAAGGGCTGAGAAACTATTATCAGTTGTAACCATAATTTTCCTTAGCCTGGCTCTGCCGTCCTACGCCCTTGACGTGCCGCTGAACACCAGAGCCTCTGTGTACTTTTCACCGCTTGGCGGGGCCACGCAGGCCATAGTTGCGGAAATCGGCAAGGCAAAGGCCGAAATCCTCATTCAGGCATATTCCTTCACCTCAAAGCCGATAGCCGGGGCGCTTGTTAAGGCCAGAAAGGCCGGCGTGAACATAGCAATCATTTTGGACAAGGGCAACCTTTCAGACCAATACAGCGCCGCAGCATTTACAGCTAACGCGGGGATACCGACTTTCTTAGACGCTATCCATAACATAGCCCACAATAAGGTTATGATTATTGACAGAGAAACCGTTATTACCGGAAGCTTCAACTTCACAAGGTCGGCAGAATTTGAAAACGCCGAGAATCTGTTAGTCATAAAATCGAGAGAGCTTGCCAATGCGTATATCGCTAATTGGAATTTACACAGACAGCATTCACAAGAGTACAAGGGGAGCGGGACATTTAAACAGGAGCAAAAAAAACAGGGAATAAACAGAATCTTCAGGTATTAAAACTGCCCCGCCGGCCTGCACAAGGGATGAGCTGCCATAAGCGGGAAGGTGCGGCAGGGCAAACGCACTATGTATTTTTTTGTCTGTCATTCCTGCGAAAGCAGGAATCCAGTCTTCTAAGAATGAGAAATGACAGCATCTTTGTGCCCCTGTAAGGACGGCATGAGAGAGTAAAAGACTGAAAAAACGTTTTGACCGCATTTTGGCATAAGAACTGGATTCCTGCTTTCGCAGGAATGACAGATTTAGGGCATTTGAATGCTATATTTTGCATTAGTATGACTCTGGTATGGCAAACAATTAGCATATAGTGCGTTTGCCCTGGAAGGTGCGGCATTTGGGTTGATTTATTGTAAGAGTTTGGATGTGATAAACGCTGTCATAACTAAGGAGGCACAATATGAACATAATACAAAATATAGTAAAACAACAGGCGCAAGTGACACGCAAAATGAAGGAAGAGCAAAATGGCCACAGAAGTGTAGTTCTCTGGTTCACAGGACTTCCATGTTCCGGGAAATCTGCCAGCGCCTTCTCTGTTGAAAAAAGGCTCTATTCAATGGGGGCTAAGACCATGGTATTAGATGGTGATAACGTAAGGCACGGGCTTTGCTCAAATCTGGGGTTTTCCATGTCTGACCGTCAGGAAAACATACGCAGAATAGCAGAGGTGGCGAGGCTGTTTATTGAGGCCGGTGTAATAACTATGACTGCCTTCATATCCCCGCTGAGGTCATATCGTGATGCGGTGCGTGTGCTTATGGGTAATGATGATTTTATAGAAATATTTTGTGACTGTTCTGTACAGATATGCGAACAAAGGGATGTGAAGGGACACTATAAAAGGGCTGCTGCCGGTGAGATTAAGGAATTTACCGGAGTGTCCTCACCATATGAGCCGCCTGAACACCCTGAGATAATCCTCAGAACAGACATATTTTCAATAGAGCAATGTACGGAACAGGTTATAGGGTATCTGAAGAAACGGCAAGTCCTCTGAAATACGAAAACCACCGGCAAACTGATGTATTATTGACGCAATAACAGCGCCCGTACTACATATAACCCAACGATTTTAATTTATTAATCAGTTCAGCCTTGTCTGTTTCAGCTAAATGGGTTTCTTCTTTTTTTGCGGAAATAGCGGCTTCAGCCCTGTTTCTGTATAAGTCAATGTCAACGGCTGCCGCCATCTTTTCGGCATCAAGGGGTATAGAAAGAAAATGAATGATTTTTAAAGACGCCGCATGAGGATTTTCGATCACCTCGTTGTAGTTAAGGCAGAGGACATCACAATTTGGCCTTTCTCTCAGGTTTGACTTGACTTCGATTAAGTGGTTTTCATAAATACCCGTGAGCTGCACGCCATCAAAGTGGACAGGAACTCCCATCATAGTTAACATTTTATGCTGCGATGCAATTACCTCTGTAAGGTTCCTTTCCATAAATATTACTTTATAGTTAATATCGGCGGGAAGTTGTTCAAGCAGCTCAGAGACTATCTTAACAGCCTTGCCACAGTGGTATTTTAGCCAGGAGGCGTCATCGGGAATTGTCTTTACTTTTTCTAATTCGAAATACCCGTGGGGATTACACTCATCACTGCTTCGCAGGCCGTCAGTAACAATCTCAACCCCTCCCTCCATCAACATCCTCATTAGCATGGATGTGCCAGTTCTGGGAAGCCCTGATACAACTATCAGAGTCTTATCCATTAAAGAGGGGGCTCCCGTCCATGTCTTCCCTATTAAATCCAAACGCGCCGATAATGGTGGGCGCTATATCTTGTATGCCGGGGTTATTTTTCACTATCTTTTTGTTGCTCAACACGATTCCTTTTACTGTATTAAAGTCGAAACAGTGGTCACCGCTCCAAAGTTTATCGTTTGGCATTAAGATATTTTTTTCAGCTAATCCACCTAATGCCGTTTGCCAGCTGTACCGGTAGCCTGGCTTCATACCAACGACGATATCAGGAGCATCGGGTAAGTGAATACCTTTATAAATATCTTCTTTGAAATAAACCTTCGCCACGGGATGCTCTTTATTCGTTTCATCGTAGAACTTGAGTAAATCCTCTTTTATCTTTTTTCTCAGGCCGTCCACCTGAGATTTGGTAACAATACCGGACTTCTCCCTTCCTGCCATGTTGATGTAAAGGCTGTTAAATCCAAGGGCATACGCCTTTGTTTTACTCCAGTCAACGGTCGAAAAGAGAACATTGCCATAAGGCGGCGGCTCAGTGGTTTTCAACGTCATATAACCTTTCTTAACCAGAAAATTGTTCACATTAAAGTCATGGCGGTAAGCCGCAAAACCGTGGTCGGAGCTGACAAGTATGGTGGTATCGTCTTTGAATTTTTCCATTACATGGCCGAGAATCTCATCCATATAAACATAAACGTCAAGAATGGGATTTTTTTTGTCCAAGGCCTTCCCGCCATCTGTGTCTTTCCAGAACATGTGCGATATTCTGTCGGTAGTGTCAAAGACTATGGCCATAAGGCCGCTTTCGAAGTGTTCCAATTTGGCTTGAAGGAGTTTCTTTTGCCACGCAAGCGTAGAGTAGGATTGTTGAAGGAACGCCTCAGGGGGAAGCACATGTTCCATAAGGGCCTTGACATCTTCCGGCATGCCCAGCGTGGAAAAATAAGAACCTACGATATCGGCAATCTCCTTACTCCATACGTCTGGCGTGGAGATTGGAAACAGAGGCTCCTTGGGGTCAAATTGCACAGAGGTAACATAAATACCCAGCTCAGGGGCAGCAGATACTATGTAAAGCTGGCATATAGCCGAAATGGTTTTGATAAACCCCCCTCTGAATTTTACCGGCAGCCAAGGGCTCCACTGTCCTTGCCGTCCGTTCCATTGGTTATTCTGAAGGGTAATGTTCAGTGCGGCGTCATCCGAAGCAACCTCAATAGAAAGAGGTATCGAAAGAGGATCGCCCATAGCTCCTTTGGCGGCCTGTAAGGTTGTGTCGATGTGCTGCTTTCGGTCGAGCTTGACGATTCGTCCGCTTTTGTCCCCCTGTGCCTCCAGCTTACCTGTGTAGTAGTAGGTATATTTGCCCAAAAGACCGTTAATATCCGGCACTCCAAGACCAGCCAATAATTCATAGTCTCCTGTGGCCTCTGCCGGGAAGGTAAGCGGCCATCTTATCACGGTGGTAGGGATAGCGTTTTTTGAGGTTATTTCCCAGAATGTGGGTTCGCTGAAGGGCCTTTCGTAGCTTGTACCAGAGAGAAGCGAGGACTTCTCCTTGTTTAATGAGAGATTGAGCCCGTAATTTTTCGCGTCCCTGTGGATGAAGTCAAAGATTCCATGCTTCCCTGGATTTTTTCCCGTCGCCATAGTAGTCCACGCAACAGGACTTTGAGGTGGATTGGTGGTTACTAATGGGGCAAAGCTGCCCGTGTGGGCAAGGAGCTTGAAATTTGGCAAATGCCCCTTATCCATATAGAGGGTCAGTAGCGCGGGGTCCAACCCGTCCATACCTAAATAAATAAACTTTTTCATTTTTGTTCCAGCCTTGCTCTCCTCACCCTTGTTCTCTTTAGAAACGGGGATTTCTGCACTGGCAGTTTTGCCATGTCCCGTCAGCGATGCCAACACAGCGGCGGTCCACTGCATGAATCGCCTGCGCGAAACACTACAATTTTGGACATATTCATTCCAATCTTTCATGGCATTACCCTCCCTCGGGTGGTTTTTTCAGCATCTTCTTTGCCGCATTTTTTACCTTCAGGTAATGCCGCACAAAAAATGCGCTTATAGCAGCGAAGCCTGCTACAATTACGGCAAGAATAGTTCCAAAGAGAGAAAAAAAAGATGCCCCAGTTCCCGAGTCTATATAAGCACCTGCGATTTGAGGGAAAATCAGTGATGCTAAAAATACACTTATTATGGTTATTACGTACAACAATCTCATGTGGATGTTCTCCCATAATTTTAATTAAAGTAAGCTTATATCATATTATAAATTTATAAATACGATTATTCAGCTTTTAGAAATTTTAGATATCCTTTGGGAACTCTTGTTAATTGAGCAATCCCAGCAACTGTTGTATTATCTCCCAAAACTGTCTCATTTATAAATTTCCATACAACCTTTTTGCTGTCGTCATGTTTTAATTCAATAGCTTGACCACTAGCAATGGTAATCAATATATTTCCATTGCCCAGCTCATTCACTAAAGAGCAACAAAAAGTGAAAAACTCATTATCAGGGGCTCCATCATAGTACCATACAATTTTTTGAGTTATAGGGTCTACTTCTAATACATTAGAATACGGGGCTTTCATAAAATCCCTCCCAAAGACAAGCTGAGCAACATTATCAGGGATATCTTGACCAATTGCATGATTATTAAACACTAAGATATTCCCGTTTTTTAGAATCATTGGTGAGTGCAAAGATCCCCACATTCCAGACAAAACCCAAACAACTTTTTCCGTTTCAATATCAATAACGAAGATGATTTTTAAAATATTTGACGATAAAAGCACCCGCCCTTTTTTAAATATGGCAGGTAGTTTCTTACCATCTTCTTCTATAGGATAAATGGTGTTGGTATGGTAGATTTCATAAATGTCAGGGAATCCATCGGTTCTACAATCTTCTAATGCTTTCATTGCTACTCTACTTTTGATTTGATCAAGCACTATGTTGTAGTATGGTGAGTTCTTGAAGCTACTTGTAATAGAGATATTCTTCAGTAATTCTCCGTCGGAGTTGTATATACTTAAAAAATCGTCCAGAAGTGTAATGCTTTTTCTGCTCGTACATTTTGGATCTTTTAGCGTAACGTCCCCTAACTCTTGCGAGGTAAGAGCATAGATTTTTCCATCCTTTGATACCTTCACTTCATGGTGGGATTTATTTGGCAAATACCATAAGAGTTTAGAGTCTTTATTTATCTTAAACATACCAAATGCCTCAAAATTTGTCAATAAGTCACCATTTTTATAAACATAGAAATTTCTCCACCAAGTTGGATCCTTACCTTTAAATAGAGTTAGCTCATTCTTTGGCCGTTTTAGTGCTTCATATGGCATATACCACTCATGTAAACGAACGCCTTTCATATCCATTAAATACACTGCAGGCTCATGCCCTGAAATAAAGAGATTATAACCGTTAAATGCCTTTTTTTCGTTATAAATAAGCACTCCTCTGTCATAAGGAGCTGGATCATATCCGGCTAAATATGGTATGCCGGTTAGTTTTTCTATTTGTTTTTCTGCTTCTGACTTGTTGGAATCACTTACAGCTTTTCCATAAGTAGCCACTAATATCTGTATTTTACTTAAACTCGGACCCAGATCGGTAGCTCCTGTAATATTCAGGCGATAATATCGATACATACCACGTACTCCCGAATTCAGCCCAAATGTTTTTGATTCTCCCACAGTCCATGATTGGCCAGTTTGATTATCCAATGCTATCCATGTTAAATTATCATTAGAACCTGAAAAAACCCAATCAGTAGGCTGCTCAACAGTAAGTGTGTCTGCACGAAATTGCAACACATAGCCCTGAACATCCTGCGGTGTACGGAAATCGAAATCTAACTTTGCTGGCAATCCTTGATAAAACCACAAACTTGGAAGATTGTCACATATATGAGACAAGGGATATCCAGCAGTATAATCGCCTGTTATTATAGGGTTTAACCCTCCTCGCTGGGTGCCGCAAATATTAGTAAATAATGACCCCTTAGTAAATAAGAACCTCGGTGTGGGTTCCTCTTTTTCATATAACTTGTTTACTGCACCATAAGTGGCGTTGTCTATCCACGCGGAAGTTTGATTATCTACTCCAGCGTTTGCAATAAAAACCGATTTAAACAGCAGAAGCAACACTAAAAAAGACAAAAACGTAATGGAACTTCGCTTCAACACAACCCTCCTCATAAACAACCAGCCATTAAGCCGCCTTATCGACACACAGAGTTAACCGCTGCCGGGCAGGCTGCTCAGGTGCTGCTCAATAGCCTCAGCAATCGCAGCCAACGATCCTTTGACCGTTTTCCCCTGGGACACCACGCCAAGCTCGCCGCACTCAACATTAAACCCTGCCGTTGATGTGTCAGTACGTATCGTTACGACAAAGGCCCTTCCACCGACTGTAACCGTACTTGTTCCACAAATTGCCATAACAGTAGTATATCTGAAATACGGGGGATAAGTCAATAGGGGCAAAATACCTAAATCCACCATCAATCAGAAGCGCAGGGTCTAACCCCTCCATACCTAAATAAATAAACCTTTTCATTTTTGTTTCAGCCTTGTTCCTTTCAGACTTGCTCTCTTTAGAAACGGGGATTTCCGCACTGGCATCCTTACCACTTCCATGCAGCAACACCAACACGGCGGCGGTCAATTGCAGGAATCGTCTGCGTGAGACACTACAATTCTGGCCATCCCCTTCCCATTCTTTCGTAGCATTACCTCCCTCGGGTTGTCTTTACCGCATCTTCTTTACCGCATTTTTCGCCTTCAGATAATGCCGCGCGATAAATGCGGAGGCGGCGGTGACGCCTGACGCAACTACGGCAAGTATCGTTCCAAATAGTGAGAAAAAAGATGCCCCTGTTCCCGGATCTATGTAGGCATATCCGATCTGAGGTAAAATCAGCGACACTAAAAATACATTCATTACGACCGTTACATACAACAATCTCATACGTGTATCCTCCTAATCTATAATCGGTCAATCAACCGTCAATCTTAAGATTTTCATATTAGTAATCCCAAAGAATCGCAGGACTAAAGTATCTGCGCTAGATCCTTTCGTAGGCAGTTTAAAAGAAATACTTTTATTGCCTCCACTTATCTGCTCAATCTGACTGTCCGATACTTGGTAGCTCGATAACTCCACGTCGTTTTGCAAGATAAACGCAAAAGAGAGATATCTGGAAGTATTCCTATTGATTTCTATGGAGTTAAAAGTAATGTTAAAGAGTAATTCATCCTTCGCAACATGATTAAAATGGATTCTCACCATAGCTTCATAACTTACACCGCCAGCTACATAACCTAAGGCCTGCAGCTTTCTTAAATTATCTGCGGCTTCAACATCGCCTTTGTACTGGATTGACAATATATTATCTTTATTTTCATAGGTACAATTGTTACAAGAAATCACTTTATTTAGATCGACGTCACCCGCAAATGCGAAAGAAGAGAACAACAGCACAGCCCATAGGCATACACATGCAATCTTCGCGTCCGGCAAAATTCCCTGCATCAGTGACCTTCTCCTACGTGATATATATGCAAAGACTTCGTTTTATCCTGGAAAGTTGTATTAACGGACAAGTCTTTCGGGCTCAAAGTCATCACTTTTTTACCATTAGTAGATACATATTTATTACCAAGCTTAATTTTGTCAGGCATATCATCAATAGTAACTTCTAAAGGCGAGTCATGGTCCAAAGTTCTAAATGTTAGGGTAGATGCTGAATCGACATCGCTGCAGAACTGTATATCTAATGTTTTGGAATCAACGGACTGTTCTATTTTGCCACAGCTATTTAGCGAAGATCTTGTCATCAGGACAAATTCAGGTAGTATTATCGAGTGGGATGATATTTTAACGTAACGTATGCGTTCTTTGCCGGGATTCCATCTGAATATCCATGAGTTTTCTGAAGACAATATTTGTTTATCAAGTAATTTTCTAAAACCTTTCACAACATTACCAACCTTTTTATAATCTGAAGCAATCAGCTCTTTAATTTCATTTGGATCATTTATGTAATCGTACAATTCTTCATAACCCTCAGCCCAGTAGTAAATATATTTGTAGTTATTCCTGACTAATGTTTTGGTCAGGTAAAAACCTTTTTTTGTAAAAGATACCTCCCCTTGGCCAGCCTGATAATTCTCTATAATAACGGGGGCGTCATTTGTGATATTGCTCAATGAATTTACATCAGGGTAAACATCATCTTTTATCCCAAATAGAGAAAGTATCGTAGCTGGCAGAGACACGGTGCTGACAGGATGGCTCACAGTTAAAGTGTTTTTTAGTCTTCTTATTTCCGGAGGTAAATAAATAATTAAGGGAACACGCACGATTTCATTAAAGCTTGTTCTGCCATGGTGAAAACTATTATGTTCTCCAAACGCTTCTCCATGATCGGAGGTTATGATGATTATTGTTTTTTCAATCAATGAAAGTTCCTTTAATCTCTCGACTATAGCCTTTACCTGTTCGTCAACAGATCTAATTTCTGCATCATACAATGTTCTATATTTTTTTAAGCCATTCAGAGAAGATCTAACACTCTCCATGTTACAGCCACCTTTATTAGGGCGAGGGCCGGTATCTTTGCACGTCTCAGAGTAATCTATACTGTCATTGTCAAATGGAAAGTTATAAGATTTACTTTCTTTCATGAGAGTAGTTAAATCGCTATTCAATGGTTGGTAAGGATCATGCGGCGCCCAAAAATGAACAAACATAAAGAACGCTTTTTGGATCATTGGATCTTCAGTAAGCCATCTATTAATATCTCTGCGTATTATCGAGGCTCTCTGCACTGAGCTTTCAGCCTCGAGTACGTTATTTACATCATAGCTAAAAGATTCTGTCCAATTGTCGAACCCTTTATCCAATCCCCACATCGCGCTCACATGGCTTGCGTTAACAAATGCGGTAGTGTGTATACCATGTTTCTGTAAGATTTCTGATAGAGTACTAGTAGCATCGTCAATTTTAGCTAACGGTATTGTGTAGTTGTGATATCCTACACCATGTCCCGATGGTAAAACACCGGTTAACATGGAAGTATGAGCCGGCAACGTCCATGGGGCAGCAGTAAACGCATACTTAAACAAAATACTGTTCTTTGAGAGATTATCAATAAATGGACTTGTCGCTTTGTTGTAACCGTAACAACCCAACGCATCTGCCCTTAATGCATCTATAGAAATCAGTATTACATTTATATCATTTAAAACTTCTCCTTTCTGCATTTTAGCTGCGCTTAGCTCATCTTTAGGAACTATTGTTCTATGAATATCCTCAACAACTTTTAGA
>JADFXO010000068.1 GCA_015233485.1 Nitrospirota bacterium | reverse complement strand
ACTTCATTTTACCGGAAGCAAGGAGCACAATATCAAAATGCGTGGAATTGCCAAGTCGCGTGGGTTGAAGTTGAACCAGAGAAATATCGAAATTGTTGAAAGGGGGAAGGTAATTTTTTTTAAAACATGGGAAAGACGCTCCTTTTCCAAAGCTTCAGTGCTGGAAAGAATAACTATCTGTTCGCCAGAATTTGCAAACCAGTCAACGAGCCGATCAACAGCAACGGCAATTCCTTCGGAAACCCTTTCCTCAATACGCTTGGTGTGATTGAAATTGAAGCTGTGTTTATGGGCTATCGGGAAAATAACACCCCAACCATTACTCGAAGAAAGAAAGCATCTGATCGACGCAGACTCTCTTCCGACAACATCATTTCTCATAATCAGGCCGGGGAAAAGGTCTCTGTCCTGAAGGGTAGCTATCTTTTCTTTTCCAATAACAATAAGCTCCGTACTTTCGTAGTCGGCAAAACATCGAAGAGATAGGCTCTTTTCCTCAAATCCAGCATCTTTAAGCTGTCGAATAAGAAGCTTTCCGGAAATCGGCGTATAATGCGAGCCAAGAACAGCTCGAATATTGGTGTCATATAACCTTACCTTGGCAACTTCCTGAATGTCGTGCGCGTCAACCAAAACATCGTCAAAAACCGCTTTTCTCGTTTCAGGTTTTAGTCGTTTGAAAAAGTGTGCCTTGACGCCAAGAAATCGCCCAAACTGATCGAGTCCGGTTTCCGTGAACCCAAAAGACCCGTCAATACCCTTCATTGAAAGGGAGTTCCCATCGTAACTGAAATCAAGAGTGTCGAGAACCGCATCACTGCATTGAACAGAAACTTTGTCGATTTCGTCTTCGACCTGACTCAAGCTTTTTTCGATCATAAACCCTTCAGTATACTTGGTAAACATCTACTCCTCCTTCGTTAAAAATCTTTTTGATCTTTCTATATCGCCCTCTATTTTTACTATCAGCATTTCAAGAACATTATCACTATACTCCAGAACCTCTCGGTCAGGGAGTTCAATAGCATCCATACTTTCAGCAAACGAACAAAGCTCCTGCGTATACTCTTCTTTTTCTTCGGAAATATCTTCATTTAAACCTTTAACCATACCGTTAAAAACTCCTATGGCATCAGAAACTTCCCCATAAAGTTTTAGGTTTATTCGCCCTTTTTCTCTTTGCTTCTTTATTAAAATGAATAAATTATGGACACTATCGGCAAGGGCTATCGCCTGTTCGAGCTTGTTTTTTAATTCGTCGGTTTCGCTCATTCTAACCTCTTCTTGCTGACAATCCTTGAATATTCAATCTCATACTCAGTCAAATCAACATCAAGATCGTCTTTCGCCATTTCTTCTGCCTCTCCTTCGCTTCTTGCCCTTACTGTTATCCTCTTACTTCCAGAAAAATTGATCTCCACTTCATACTCGATAAGAGGACCGCCATCTTCGTCAAATTCGTATTCAGCTACTATTGCATCTACGGCATTTTCAAGTGCGTGGAGTAATTCGCACTGTTCGGTATCACCAACCACAAGCGGTCTTGTGGTAAGACATGCTGGAATAGCAATCTTTCTGATCCTGCAAACAGCATCCGGGTTTTGTACTTCAGAAACATCAACCTGCAATTGGTTGCACACGTTATTCATACACAACCCTTGGTTTATATTTGTTTCTCATAGTATATAATATAATAAAAAAATATGGTATTGTCAAGAAAAAAGTAATAATAAAGCGCCCGAGGGGTCGAATTCTCGGACGCTTTATTGCTGCAAAGAAAGAGCTTGGAAGTTCTGCTTCGGTATTAAATATAACAGAAAAATCACAAATTGTCAACACTTTCTTTTTCGTCGGGATTTTTAATACCTTGCATTGCATCCAAAATTGACACGCTTTCGTTCGCTATTTTACCAACACTTTTTGTAAACTCCGCCAGATTGTTAAAATGCGTCGTAAACACTCTTATCAATACACAAATAAACAAGCATGTTGCCAAAAACATAGCGAAAAGCATCGCTATGCAAACCCAAATAAGAGTCATTTGACCTCTCCGTCTGTATTCGGCATAGAAATCTTTGTCTCTGGTGGAATGCTCGGGGACTCTACCTCCAGCATAATCATGTTGTTGTCTGTATCAAGACGAATACCCCTGTTGTAAATATTTAATCTGGCCTCAAGAGACGTCCAGAACAACGTCTTTCTGGCTTCGGCGGCTTTTACCAGAGACGTTACGTGGCAAAGCTCTTTACTCATCAACAACCACTCCTTCATTACATCTTCAGGAATCTGACAGTAAGGCTCGTACTTACCTCTATCAAGCATATTCCGAATATGCTCTTGCAGTTTTTTGCTAAGTTCATCACCAAGTGACAAATTCATCTCATCCATTTATAGCTTCGTTGTAGATTTTTTCGGCCCTATCGTCTTTACCAAGAGCTACAAGACATTTTTCTTTGTTTGCTATCATATCAGCTTTACCTTTAATTCCTATGCCATACAGAGTTTCTGCTCTTACAGCCCCAATTTGTTTGAGACGACACAACTCCACGAGACAGTCGGGTATTCCGTATCGCAATCTTACATTCAATCTGTCGAGAATTCTTTCCTTGCCCCAATGAGCATAAAAAGTGTCGATCATTTTAATAGACTGTATTATCCGTTCGATGTCCATTCTCAAAAGACCGACCTTTCTTTTGTCGGCATATACCCGCGCATCACCTATACAGGCAAGCAGAACAGCTCCGCCTACAGCTTTGGTATTGTAAATCTCAAGGCCACTTTTCCTGCACAGATCGCTAAATAACATTGCCAGCTCCTGATCTTCGGTTGCGACATATCCACTATCAAACATCCGGCAGTTGGCAATGGCCCAAACTAAACTAACGGTGTCATTAAATTTCCCGTTGTCGAAAACGAACTTGAAATTCATGTACCACGAAAAGATGTCATAAGGATTCATATACATAAGACAGGCGACCTTTCCCAACCCTGTCGAAACATACTCACTGCCCTCTTTTTTGATAGCTCGTATCTTTTCGAGTGTAGACAGTATCTCGGCTGAATCATCCTCTGAAATAATACACCCCTGATGCGCTGCCAGAGATCGTTTGTGCCATTTAACAAGATCGTGAGAGTTCGACACATTGCCTTCAGCAACTTCACTAACAACATGAAAAAGAAGATTTCCTATCCCTTCATCGCTTCCAGCTATCATTCGAGAAACAATCGGCGGCGACTGCTTGTACTTAATATACATTTCTGTCGTTCTGGATTTTGGGACAAGAACATAACCATCACCTTTCTTGTCAATACCCTTTCTTCCTGCTCTACCAAGCTCCTGAATAATATCCATAGGGTCTACTTCATCATTCCCGCGATGCACTCCTAATATAACAACTCTTCGTGCCATTATTTTTACCTCTTATCTTCAAGCATGAACCCTATTGACTTCATCTGCTCAAAGAGTGATTGCTCTTTTTTGTGGTTGTAAATATATGGCATAAAAACCTCCATCAGTTCGACTTGATCGAGTTCAATAAGCGACATCTGAATATCAACCCAGTCAGACAACAGCTTCCAACCTGTTCTCTCGGCCTGTTCAAGTATTCTTTGTTCGGTTCCCTTATGCATCTTTTTGACCGTTGAAAGCAGTCGTTTGCCAACCCTGTCGATTCTCGCAGGTAGTCGGAATGGTATATCACTACCACTAACAGTAACGGTGAAGGAAATTCCGGCAAGTCGCTTTTCTTCGTATATCTTGAGAATGTTATTTGCGCCATGCTCCACAAGCCTATGTTCGATATGGGCAATCGACTTCGCTGCCGGAACTTCAGACGTATAATTTTTTATCATTTTCTGGCCTCGCTCTTTGTCATAAAACTATCTTTCAACTTCTTGTACTCCTCGTAAAATTCAATGGCTATCTTCTTCAACATCTTCTTCGGAAACAGACTCATCAATAATTATTGGGGGTTCTTTCATTTTGCACTTTTTGATACGATACTCGATTTCTGCATTTGCCTGCCGCAAATTAGCGCAGGAATCACATGTACCACATACTGACATTGGAATCGGGGGTCCTTCACATGTCCATACATAATCCCTTAATCCCATTCTGTTTATTTGGGACACTATTTGCCACTTTGATGTTGTTTTTAGCGGATACAAAAACTTTATTTGTTTATCCATTATCCCACAAATGTACTCTGACGCATATCCGGCTTTTTCGTAAAATTTCCAAAACTCATCTCCTCTGTGAAAACCAAAAATAATCTCGTCTCCATCGTGGGCAAACCACGAAGCGAACAATGCCCAGAACGCCTGTTGTGGAAAACTACCTCCGGGTGACGTTCTGAAAAAATCATAACCTATATTGATTTCGTGGTGGTCTATCTTTGCTTTGGGTAATTTCTTTGCAATAAACTCCTTGTACCGTTCTCTCACTATATGTTCGGAATGGAGCTTTTCTTGTGATATTCCCGGCATTATGATAGACCAAGCGGTAATACTTTTGTTTTCCATCAGCTCTCTTGTCAATAAAAGGGTACTATCGTATCCACCAGACCATACTACTATTCTACCCATAATCAACTCCTAACTACCTTATTTTAAACACTATAGGTTCAACCCGTAGGCCAATGTACTTGTCGCTATCACTATCCTCAATTCTTTTGATCGAAACGCTTTTTCTATTCGTTGTCGCTCATCCCTATCAAGATCAGCACAGTGAAACTCAGACTCAATACCATAATCTTTAAGCTCCTGATACAGCTTTCTACCCATAGCTTTCGCATGAACAAAAAGAATAAATGTATCGTCGGGAAACTCATTAATAATACTTTGGGCCTTTCTTATTTTTGCGACATTTTTATCCACCCCCGCACCATCATCATACGGTATCCAATGAACTTCAAGAGGAACTGGCCTCTTGTCGGAATTTATAAGCTCTGTTTTCTTCCCATTTAACATTGTCAGCCACCCACACATATCAACAACATTAGGCATTGTGGCCGACAGAAAAATTATTCGGCAATTCGGATTTATCAGGGTAAATTTCATCAACCCGCATTCAAGCGCAGAACCCCTGTTAGTTGACAGCAAATGCGACTCGTCGATAACAATAGTAGAAATTTCCTTAAGAAACCCACTCTTTTCTGAATTTACCTTCCTTACTCTTGAAGAAAGCATTTCACTTGTCATAAGTATAATGTCGGCTTCTTCCAATTCCTTTGAACGCTTTGCCGTTAAAACATAGTCCCCCGTAAGGATTATTGATTTCTTCTTGCTCCATTCGTGAAAAGCATTTGTCCAATCATCGTACTTTTCCTGTGTAAGAGCCTTGAGGGGACTAACGTAAGCGGCCTTTTTACCTATGGATAAAGAATGTGCCATAAACATCTCGCAACAAATAGTTTTCCCGGCTCCAGTTGGAAGCGCAAGAACGAAATTAACATCCTTGTCGTAATAGTCCAAAACAGCGGTTTGTTCAGGACTGAACTCATCAATTTTGTAACGTATCAAAGAAAATGCTTCGGGTCTTGCACATTTGTCGGAAAGCTTCGTAATCGGGGAGTCCACGGAGACTTTTGGAACTGACGGCGACCTGATCCTTTTTCTTAACTTGTCAGTTTCATCTTCGCTTCGGTCTTCAATCTCTATCGTGCGAAGCGCTGCGTCTCTTGCATTCAGCGTGCCACGACAAGTCGGAAACATTGAACAGCCAAAAAATGTGCCGAACTTTCCCGTTCTTTCGTTCATCCTCGAACCACATTTAGGGCATTTAACTATTTTCATTGTTTTACCGTCAGCATTCAGGGTTCCATTCGCAATCTACGAACATTTCGTATCCACACTTGTTACATAAAAGTGGAGCATAGTATTTCCCCATATCATTTTTAAAATAGAAAAATGTTGCCTCAAAACAGTGTGAACACCTTACTTTGACAATCCTTTCTCTGGATTCGTTTTTATGCAAAACGACAAGTTCTTTCGGCCTCGCTCCTTTGAGAGCGCCGGATATTGCATCGCCTATTCCCACTTAAATTCCTCAAACCATTCGGAAACCATAAACGCTGCTCCGGCTTCTTTGTGTTCATGTTTCGGCTCGAAAGATCGCAAAATACACTGTATTGCAATCAACGCCTTGTTTTTATCTACTCCCGGCTTCGGAGTAAGCTTTGCAATCTGCTCTTCCTTCAACCCCTTAAAGAACCAATCGGAAATCAGCTTCGTTTCGGGAATAAGTCTGTTTGCATTTTTGAACTTTTCCGGGATGTCCTCCCATTTCGGCAAGTGGCCTATATTCCCAAAGGCTATGTCAAGCGCTGTTACCTCTGGCACCGGAAACATTCAACCCTCCTTTAAAATGGTATTGAATCCTTGTCCAACTCTCTTTTTAAATTATCACAATAATCCTTCGACTCTTTCAAACCCCACCCTGTTGCCACTCGGAGTGTTTTGATCGACTCAATCAGTTTTCCTTCACGAATAAGCTCTTTAACTTTTTCTTTAACACTAACAGCTTCCACCATTACAACTTATGAATCATCGGGGGGTTTCGCCGTTATTGGGCTTTTAAGACTGTCTTCAATATTTTTAATGTCACCCTCTATTTTTGCAACAAGGTCAGTGTATGCCTTAACCATTCCATCAAGAACTCCGACATTGTACGTGGCATCAGACTGATCGCATTTAATCTTTCCGATTTCGTCTTTGAGAAAACCTATTAGTTTTTCGGTATTGATTTCCATATATATATAATATAATGAAAAAGTTTTATTTTGTCAAGTCTATTCGACTTTGTATGGCTTGTTTATTATTTCACCAAAATCAGGGCCTTTGTAATACGGCTTAATCCAGATATGCTTATGGAAGGTTCGTTTCTCTCCAAACAACTGGTTCCTCCAGTGACCGCGTACTATAAAACGAACATCTATAGTTCTACCTTTTCCGCAAGTAGCGTTCAATGGAACATAGCTTTTCGGTGGATTCAGTTTTATGTAACTCGACAAAACAGAACTTCTCCCGCTACCAAGCTTGGTAGACCTGCTACACCGAACTTCCGTCTCTTCTCGGTTTCTTTCGGGATCATTTATGTACATTACCGTGTTGTAAAAAATATTTACCAAATTCTGCAAATCATCCTTATCAATCGGGGACATGCCATACCCAACAGCGTTTTCCTCCAGCGAGTCAATGATTCTATCGCTATCCCTCATGTGAATAACCATATTCTCAACACCAAATTCGTCTGCTGGATAAAAGGCCGTAAGCCCCTTCTGCCATTTAAGTGTAGTCGATTGCATTCCATCGTCTGTGATAAACCTTATATTCGACATGTCAACCAATTCAGCATTCAAATAAAGAATGGAAAAAACCTGTCTGTCGCCCATCTTTGTTTTAACCTCAAACATAGGGATTTCGCTCTCAATAAGAAAAACATTGAACGGATACTTAAAATCACTGGGGAATGATTCGAGTGGAACATCAGTATGCTGGAATGCCTCAAGTAGCTCTTTTGATAGCAAAAATGTCTTCTGCCCGTTTCTCTGCCAAATCATAACCTTACTTATCAAAACAACTATACTTTGAGCAAGCTTATAAACATCCAAACGCGCTTCCGCATCAAGCTTTTTTGCTCCCTCGACAGCCTTGTTCAAAAATTCCTTAAGTTCTTCCACTTTTCGTAACAAATTCATCTATTTCCCCATACATTGTACATAACAGGGTGTTTATCAAGATACTTCAGTGTTATATCAATGCTATCTGTCGCGCTGTTGCCAAATTTTTTGGGAATTTTCAATCCACAAATTCTTAATACAGTAGCTCCAACCGGGGAGTGGAAATACACAACCCCCCTTTCTACATCAACCTCAAGCTCTCCGCTAATTTTCTTCGTCAACATTTTCAATATCCTTTTCAATATCCTTTTCGACAAGCAATTTGTCGGTTCTTATAGACACTGTTTTTGGAGTAGCAACTATCGGCTTTTCTCCTATGTGGTGAATCTTCATACACGCATTGCAATAAACAGTATGATCGGTTATGGTGTAATGCGTCTTCCCCTCGTCCTCGACAAGCATTCCCCCCTTTCCACACCCAGTACAAAATCTGAACTTCTGCAAGGTTTTGTGCTTGTCAAAGTAAAAATATCGAGAGACTACTTTAGGCGTGCCCATGTTCCGTTCCTGTCGATAAGATAATTGGTTCCGTCTTTCATCGAAACCTCAGAACCGGGGGGATTTTTAAGAATCCCGTTGAGAAGTCCATACTTTTTCTCGTTAATATAAAGAAGGGCTTTTTCCTTCAGCTTGCCATCAGGCCAAAGCCCGATTTCTTCCTTTACAGCCTGAATCTTTTTTTCAAAATCATGTACTTCCATTTTATCCATTCCTTTCAAGTCGAAGATCATTACAGCGAAAAATCCTATCACTGCCGCAAAACAGCCGAAAGAAAACCATGCGATGATAAAAACAATCCCATCTTCCATATTTTACTTTTCAAGATAATAAACCTTTTTTACCCATATTCCTCCTGCAACATCAAGACACTGTTTCGTATTCAGGGTGTCTTCTTTAAACACCCTATATTTTTCTTTGTCAAGATGCATGACTGTCGGAATAATAACGGTATGAAATCGAGCAAGAGCAACTCCGGCCTTTGCTACAACAAATATGCTGTACCACATGGTAATCAAGATAGCGGCCAGAACAAACATTTTAAGTATAGGGTGCATAACTTCTCCTCAATACTCGAATTCCTTTTCTTCGTCACATGGCTGTGTATATCTGCATTCAGGGAAGTTCGTACAGCCATAAAATGCTTCCTGTTGCTTGTTCTTTCTTTTTACCAATTTTCCTGTCGAACACTTCGGGCAATCCCAAATAGTAACATCTTCGTCTTTTGCCATAAACCCTCCTGAAAATCAAAATATTTTTCGGCATTGCCGAAGTGCTGACATTTATACGATACTACAATCACTCATCCCAAATTCTCCATTACAGGGAAGATAACTTTGAAATGTGCGCAGAAATAATCCTTTGGAAACCCTTCAGGGGAATCCTGATCGCTTGTCATAAAATATGTGCGAATAGAAGAAACACCCTCTATCGTTGCAACATACACATGGCCTTTTTTGAAAGCTGCCTTGCCGTGGTTCTTGATCTCGTTTGTGCATAAAACAAAAAGTTCGGTTTTCATACCTCGTCCTTTCTGTCAATCAAAAGCACAGACCTTGGCGCTTGGTCTTTTAGTTTTTCCATTCCATAATCGTGAATTTTGTGATCGACAAAAGCGTCGAGTTCGACCTTGGCAGACGATATAGACTTGTTGACGAATTCGTTGAACGACTTGGCAATGAACGGAATGTTCTCGTTTATATCCTGCCGCAGAGACATTACAAGTTCAACCACCTCTTTCATTGCTGTTTTGGAAATGGTCTTCTGCTCGGCAAGCGCCTGAACCTTTGCTACAATTTCATCGGCGTTTTGCATTACATCGTGTACATCCTTCTTGAATTCCTTGTCCAGAATATCGCGCTCATCTTTGAACTTTGGCCGCTCAACTCTTTCAAGAGGGCCTTTCCGAACAGCAGTAAGGGTTACTGGAACACCATCCCCCATGTTCAAAGAAGTAATCGCTTCGGCAAATTGAGAAGGGGACATCACTACTTCAATAAGGGTTTCCTTTCCGAAATACCAGTGTCGATGAAGTGAGCGGTTCAACTGGGAACTTTTAACGGTCATTGCGATGTATTCACGACACTCGTTCGACGTTCCGTAAAGTGGTGCGCGTGCATTTGATTGCACACGATGGAACGAAAGCTGCGCGTATGACGGATGATCTTCTTTCTCTTCAACATCCATACTATTTCCTCTTTTCAGTTTTTTTGACCGTTTTCTTGGTTTCTTTCTTGACAGCTTTTTTGGCAACTTTCACTGATTTGCGGTAAACTCTCCAGTTTCCACTCGTCGGGAAAGGCTTGTATGTTGGATTGAACTTATTCGTCCTTCCTCTGTGGCAACCTTCTTTTGTAACCCACACCCCGATCATTCCATTAGCCCAGCCTTGGTAGCATATTTTCGAGCAAACAACCCAGTCTTCCATTTTGCATTTACCTGAAAGAACGCGCTTAAACCCTTTCGGGATTTTTGGTTTCCACATACTGTCTCCTTTATTGAATTGCCGCTGGCAATGTAAGAATTTTTATGATATTGGCCTCTGACGTTGCGATCAATTGTTTTGCTCCAGTAACAAGCTCTCCGACTTCGGGGCTATATTCTTTCTTGTTTTCCCAAAAAGTTATGATCGACTGGGCCGTTGCAATCGCCGTAATCTGATTTGCAAAAGCTTTCGCGTGTTCGGGTGTCATAGATTACTCCTTCTTGTCTGCATTGTAAAAAGGATCAAAACCTTCCGGCGCTGTATCCCATTAATGACAATCGTGGGCGGCACACATTTGAGGGAACGCCTTTCGGAGACGTGCCTTATTTTCTACGTCTGCACATTGAATAGCTTTCGCAATAGTGGTCACAAAAGACCCGGAACGGAAAAGATACCAATTAAAACTTCCCTCAATACTTGCAGTTTCGTTTGTCATATCTTTCTCTTATCCACCTCACCAAAAATAGTGTCCGTGATAATTCGGTTTATTTCGGAATCGGCGCTTTCCCATATCTCCCACAAAGAAACAGGAAGCTCGTCACGAACAAGGCCGGTAATGTCCGAGTAGCCGGGGTTGTCTTTCATAATCCTTCTGGTCGTTTCTTTGACCATCCGGACGTTTTTTACTCCTATTGATCTCATGCCACCCTTCCTGTTAAGATGTTTTCTGCATCAAATTCGGAAATAGCGGAAAAAATGATCCAGTCAACTTCGTCCCGATTCACATTTCCTCCACCATAAATTGACTTGTCAAGTTCTCGCCTTGCGTGTTGTAAAATATTCATGTAAGCAAGGCCAAGCTTTCTCTTCTGTTGGGCAAACAGACGAACCGTTTCTTTCTGCGTGTCGTTAATCATAGTAAGTGAACCCTTTACAGGTTGCTTTCCCCTGAACTGTCTTTTCAGCCTGAAACTTGCTCTGGTTTTTACACTCACATCCTGCCCAGAGACAGTTCATGCAACCATAAATAGACGACTTGATGTTTTCCAGCGTCGATTCGGTTACTCTGGCTTTTGGACTTTCGATTATCTTTTCCATAGTATTTTCCTTTCATATATAATATAATTAAAAAATATAATTATGTCAAGATATTTAATAAATATCGACTTTTTTTCTTAACCTAAGCATCTTCTTGCTCGTATTTTCTGGTAATCGCATTATAAGCAACGAAACACCAAAAACTAACACTTCTGTAATTTTTGGCTCGATCAATCCGATTTTTACAATATTCAACTATCTTCTTAATTCAACTATCTTCTTATACTCTTGATCTGTTCTGGTTTTCATTTTTTGGCTTCCATAGCCGATATGTCTCGTCTTCATGGTCTTCCGGTATACATTCTGATATTGCTTTGCATACCGATCCAGTATAACTTTCACAATTTTGTTTTTCGATAAGGGGCTAATCCATTAAATCGCCTCCAGTGCAATCTTTTTTGCACTTCTTTCCAGTTATCTTTACCGAATATCTGTATTTGTCACAGCTTGGTATCTCTGGTAGCATTTCTTTAATATCTTCAGTTGACTTTCTTACAAACGAATTTTTAAATACCCTTATCCCTTCAAATTTACCGAACACAAAACATTCTGAGCATGGGTAATCATCTGCGCAACCAGAATCGTAAATACAATATCTGCATGGTTCTTTGGCAAAAACAACTTCCCTTGTAAAATCGGCATGGTTGATTTCGTAGCCGCAAAATGACATTGCTTTAATTATCTCGTCGGCCATATCAATAGAGGGCAATGATTTTTCCTTGTGCCTATCAAATATAGTAGCGAGGGCCGCTTTCATATCGTCCCTTATAGTAGGTGCTTTTAGTTCTTCTTCAGCCATTTTTTATCCCACAAAAACGTGAACTACTACCAATCCACCTTTAAGAAGTTGAACAGTTCCAAGATATTCGCCTTCTATCTTTTCATACTGCTTTCCAGTCACATAAACAAATATCGTTGTCGGAAGAACAGAAGCACCAACATCAGGAACAAGAACCCATATTACAGGAACTTCGTTCTGGTTCTGAACACACAGTATTCTCGAATCCTTTGGAACACCAATTTCCTGTTTCAAAACAGGGTCGAGTGGGAACTTCCATATTGCCTGCATTGTTTATCTCCTTGTTGCCCATGTTGGCTCTGTTGGTTTCACAAAATTGGGCATCCACAATTTCTGTCCCTTTTGTATACACCGAGAAAGTTTTTTCGTCAAATCCCATCCATTACATAGTGTTTTCCCGCAATTCATGCAAGATTTCTCGATAGAGTGATACTTATACGATTTTTCCCATGTATAATATTCCCGTTTATAACAGGTGGTGTCTGGACAAATACCCATATCCTTAATACCGAATTTACAGTTGCTACATTTTTTCTCTACAACTTCTGGCACTGATTTTTTTAACCATTTTTCATCGGCATCATCCAACAATTTCTTTGTCTCTTCTTCGGTATGAATTTTGGCAGAGGCCATTGTTTTCGGTTCTGACTCCTTCATTTTTTCCGTGTATTCTCTGTATGTTAATACTTCTTTACCAACATCTTCGATTGGTATGTTCTGAACAGAATAACCAAAGGACTTTAGGGTTTCCAAAAGACGTTCGGCAAATTCTTTTGGCGTTTTAGAGTAACTGACTGGCAACCCATCAACAAGTTCCTTTTTATACTCAAACTCTATGATGTGTTTTGCATCGTCCTCGATTGTCGGCTCTCGTTCTATTTTATCTTTCATACTTTCAAAAACCTATATGTAGAAAAAGGTTGAAGCCTCTTCCATCGTCGGCGTCCATTTTTAATGCATTCGCGCCTTTTTTCTTTTGCATCGTCGCCAAGACATCCAGAAGCAATGGCGCATGTATAACACTTTCTTGCAGTTCCTATAGGTGCTATCTCAATGGGAATGTCTTTTGGCTTCCACTGTGACATATCGGAATCACAATGGATTCCTATTTGACAGCACCCATCTTCCAACGAATTTCCGCAGTTGGAACAACATTTATCGGTTTTCGGTTTCGGAATTTTTCTTTTCTCTATAAAATAGCCAAAAGACTTGAGGTTGCCGATAAATCTTTCGGCAAAAACTTCCGGTGTCAGGGCTTCGGCTGATGGATCGAAAAACCTTTCGTATTCCATAACCAATAAGTGCTTGGCGTCGTCTTCCGGTGTCGGCTCTTTCATAAGTGCATCTGTCATAATTCCTCAAGTGCAATTGGTTGCACTATTTCTTTTCCTGCAATTGGTTACATATTTCGTCAAAGGCGTCGAAAACTACCAACAACCACCATTTGATGACTTTCCCGTCTGGTATCATTTCACAATCGAAAGAAGAGGGATGATCCATTGCCTTGGCAATAAACGCGTACTCTCCGTCTGTTGCCGCAATCTCAAGTTCATCCAACCACTCGATCTCCTCTGGTGACAGCTCATGGTCTTTTTTAAGCTGCTCAATTTCCCGTATTACTTCTACTGAATCGAAATCGTAAGGTTCTTGGCACGAAGCAATTTTCAGCTTCTGAATCCAATACCCATCCGAAACGTATTCATCAGGTGAGGGATGAAACTCTCGGCAGAAAAACCAGTTTCCCCAATCTCCGGTAACAGCCATAATTCCTGCGGCATTGATGAAGATGACGCTTTGCGCTCGATGCCCCGGAACGGCAAATTCATAAATGACATTTTCGCCGTTGATCTGTTTGATGGTCAGTTTGTGCTTTGACCAATCTACTTTGGTTCGTTTTTTTCTTATCATATTAGGCTCCTTACAAATTCGGAAACGTCAACACCGTATTTTTCCGACAAATACTCGGAGATGCTTTTGTCGTCCCCTTATGAGGAAAAGCTAATTCATC
>JADFXO010000067.1 GCA_015233485.1 Nitrospirota bacterium | reverse complement strand
TTGTTTAGCGAACGTAATTAGGAAGGCAGTGGGATTGATTGAAGATGATGACAAGTTGGTTCAGGCGGTTGGGTATCTATTGAAGAGGGAGCTGATGGTTGCGTTATGGAGAAAGGGCGGGAATAAAACACCCGAAATGAATGAATGTAAAGCACGCTTAAAGATTATCTGTGCTTATATAAAGACAACGACAACAAACAAGTAAGGAATCTGTGTAAATTGGTACTTGATGTATGGGAAGCAGTCGTATACTTTACAGAAGTAGAAGGAATAGAGCCAACAACCAATAACATTGCTGAGAGGTTTTTACGCTTATTGGTTACATCAAGAAAAATAAATTTTGGCAGTCAATCTGATGGTGGAGTGAAGACGACGGCATATCTTAGTACAGATGCCGGAACATGCAAAATTAGAAAAATTAGTACGTGGAACTGCCTTGCTGCGGTTGTTGAAGCATATCGCAAAGGCATTGTATCCATGATTCCACAAGTCTTATAATAGCGGGAACGGTTACACAAAATATTATGATAACACACAAACGAAGTATTACAGTATTAATACTAATTGTGAGTGTTTTCCTTCTTATTGAAGCTTGTTCCGCTGAGGAGAAAAAGACCGCAATAGAGGAGAGGAGCGCCGCTTTATACGGCATCACCTCTACACTGAGTCGTACTCCAGGAACGTTCGCTTTTTTCTCCGAGCAAAATTTAAAGAAAGAGGCATTAATTAAAAGAACTTTATCAGGTTATCAATTAATAGAAGAAAAGATACTTGATCCGTCTACAGGTAAAACTACCAATATGATCTCAACTGCAAACTTTATATCAGCACCATATATTGAGTTTAGGAAAATTAATCCAACCAAATATCGAATAAGAGTACACCGGGCAAAAAACAGTTTTCCTATCATTTTTAGCGAATCGTTTTCTGACGGATGGAGGGCGGAGATTGTACCTTTCAAAAGAAATCTACAGAGTTGCGCCCTGGACAACCTTTTGAACTACAAAATTCTCGAAGGTAATGATGAGGATCAGGCCACGGCCGATCATCTTAGATCATTTGTCGATAAAGGGCTTGTCACATACATTGGTGATGGAATCCCTAAGAAAAGAGAACATTACCGATACCTTAGCAACGGGAGAAAAGAACTCACGCATGTAGAGCAATACACAATTGACTTTATATCAAAAGACATTCATGGTACTATACAAAATGATAATTTACCTATAGGAATGTTTTACGAAACATGGTTGTCTGGCAAATTTGACTTGATACAGGATAATAACCGAGGTTCCGTTGAAGATGCATCTTACAACATGGAGAATTGGAAACCGAACTTTGGGCTAAATAGTAAATCTGTTGAACTGCCAGATTTGTACCATTGGCAGGCCAATGGCTTTGCCAATAGCTGGTGGGTTGATCTGGGTTTGGTGCGCAAACTTCATCAGGCTACCATAAAAGAAGAGGGTTTTTATAAACAGAATGAAGATGGAAGCATAGACTTCGAGATAGTCGTTGAATTCTGGCCTCAGAGGTTGTTCTATATTGGAGTATTTATTAGTATTGTCACACTCGTAGTTTGTATAATTTATCTGCTATATAACTGGCGGAAGGAGCAACTATGTAAGAAGTTGGCGGCTCAACACGGATTTGTTGCGGAAGATTCAAATCAATAGTAATACTGGTCATAGTTTATACAGAGTGAATCCAGATGGAAGCTTGGGTTCCAGTATTGTAATGGAATTCTGGTATAACAGGGCGTTCTCCGTTGGACTCTTCATCGGTGTGATACCATTTCTGGCAGCAATAACAACAGTGTCGATTGTTACGTTGCTGTTGACTCGTCTTTCCAATGCCGACGTGCTCGCTCCTGATATCTATACTCTAAGGGCTATGGTTGCCCTGAAAACTGAAGAATATCCAATAGTGACAGCACGTCTGCCTTTTAGTTGGACTAAGGACATGATAACACCCGCGAATAGTGGCGAGGGATGGATTGAAAAAGACGGCTATTTTGTTTGGATTCCGGGCAGAGAAAAGCCCGTGCTTAAAATTCCGCTGGAGATTTCGGCGCTTAACGGTGTAAATGTCGGCACACAGGTGTTTCCTCGTGATTTTAATGAGTTATGGATTGACTATAAAGATATAAATCCTCAAGGCCATTGTGATGTTACTGCTGTCCTTAACCTTAACCCTATAACAGGATTAACTCATCGCGGAGATGTAGGGCAAATTGATTATGCTACTGCCGTTGGAGGTAAAATATACCTTGAACCCACTGAAATCATTGATGTGGTCGGTGCGGTCTGGAAGAAAAAGGGAATAATGTACAGTTTTAAGAGAGACTTTGGCCTCTCTTTTGATGATGACTGGCGGTATGTTCAGGACAATGACGTTTCGGTTATCCAAAGGCGGTTTCATAAAGACATCGCGACCTTCGAGGCTATAGACCTTGAATTTTCTATTGGTACTGAAACGCAGGCTGTTAATCTGAAGCTTGGATTCGGAGATAGACCGAAGCCAGATGCAACAGTGACATGGGGCGAATTGCCAAAAGAAGTTATTAAGGACAGAGATAAAACAATAGTACGTGTCTGGCTGGGAAGGTATGTAAGAAAGAATTATCCAAATAAGGAGAAGGCCTTTCTTGAGGAGCTTATAGTACATGTGGATGGCCAGGTTGGCCAGGTTGTTAAAGAGCGCCCGTTCGAGAAGATTGTTTTTCAAGGCTATGAAGATGATATGACGGAAATAAATAACAAAAAGGAAACGTATACAGGGAAAAAACGAAATACGAAGGAAGGTATTAAGACTATATTCCTACCGAGTAAAATTGATGAATTAAACACTGGACTTAATAGAATTAAAGTGGATATAAAGGAGTTATCAGGCGTCTATATAAATGACAATGAAACAGTAATTAAAAGTGCATTATTGGAGGTGGAACCACCTGATCCCGATGTTTACGGCGGTATTCGGCTTGAAGGAGTATGGGCTGTGAGCAGTTCTGAAAACAAAAGACCAGTAGTCCTGCAAGCTATTGATAATGTTACCAGAAATTTTGGAGGGCCGTTCCCGAATATTTCCAGAGGCAATGGCCATGTTGAGGCTCTGAAGTTTTTGAATTATTATTCCTTTAATAAGTCAAATTATTGGAAAACATCCAATAAGAATTACCCACTGGGTAAGGAAGGTTTAACCAGTAGTAATAAACTATTACAGGAGAATCGTGATGTTAAGATTATTGCGAATCGTATCACATCCAGTGATAATGAACTGGCTGTGGAAGGAGACAGGGAGAATAGGTTAGAAATATTATGGTCAACCGACACAATCATAGAGGAGGACACACTTTTTCTCCTTCGGCTTTCCAATGGAGATGAATTAGTGAAATATGGGCTGATGACAATAAAGTCCAGTAGCGGAGATGAATTCAGAAGGACTTTCGAGCCGAACAAGGCGTTGGATCTAACAGGTATCAAGGGCAGGATAACGGAAATCGGACTAAGGATGGAGTTAGATGGAAGCCCGTTTGTCATCAAACTGAAAGATATGGCTTTGTTCAGACCTGTTTCGCTTCTCCCTTCAGAGGTGCTGAATATACCGCGCCCAATTGATGTTCATGAACCGCTTAATCCTGAGATTTATAATAAGTCTGGCGGTATAGATGCCTCACGTGGTCTTTTGAAAGGGATCGTCTGGAGACACGGCAGCGATGCAGCTAGTGCCCTTGAATGGAACACTAAGGTTGACAATCAGACTGGTATCAGGGGCGTTCATTTTAACTTTGAAAATAGTGGAACCGTAAATATAGAAAACCCCTGCTGGTTAAGCCTGCAATTTGTCGGGGAGCATCAACGAATTTCGAGAGACATTTGCAGTGGATCACAAGAAGGGCACTTCTATAATCCAATTCCCGATATTTTTGCAGAAGGAGGCGCTGATAAACTGCGCTTAATCACATGGAAGGTTGACATGGGAAAGCAAATTGTTGAGAACAACAGCCCTCTGATATTTAAATTTCAAATGTACTTAGAAAGATCGGCTTGGCAGTCAATAAGCGAGGAAATGCAAAACTCTGCAATCCTAAGTGCAGGCGGAAAGAATCTTTACCCAAAGGAAACTAAAGCTGATTTTGCCGCGGAACTGCTATCCGGCGGAGTATGGTTGGATATGGGTATAATAACAGATGCGAACATAAAGAATGACATAAAAATACTTGACAATCCTTATTTAAAGGTAACGTCAGTGGTTGCGGAGCGTGTCCTTCAGGCAGGGCAGCTTTATAAGCCGGAATTTGAGAAACAGGTAAAAGTCCTCGTGTCTCCATGGCCTAAAAGATTTGTTAAATTAGGACTACTTGCCTTCATAATCGCGGCACTTGTCCATGTATGGCGCAAGGGTTGGTTGCAGTGGCTATGGCAAAAGATAAAATTATTCATAGGATTTATTATGAGCTATTTAAGGATAATCAGAGAAAAAACATGGACGAAGCTGTTACCTGGCGATGTACATAAAATGATTTTTTGGATATTATTAAGCGGCATAATGTATTTTACTGGACTTATAACTGCGGGGGCGGGAATTAATAGTCTTTTTTCCAGTGTTGGAGGTCTCTCCGGATTTATGGCTCTTAGTAGCCTATTGTGGTTAATACGTCCAATGATTATGAGGCGATGGAGCGCAGCCTCCGTAATGATTTACGAAGAGAGGGGAAACGTATATATTCTCGGGTTAATGGTAACCACAATAGGATGTGCTGTATTTTTAGTTTTAAAAAGCGAGATTGCTACCGAACAGCTTGCCATAATCGGGTATTACTGCCTTGTGGCCGGTGTCGCGCAAAAGGTGTGGCAAATGAAGAAAGAGACAAAACCTGTTAGTGAGACTAAAAAATGTTGCCATAGCATTTACATATTCATAGCGCTGACGCTTACAGCACTATCATGCCTTGCGATATGAAGTGCGTTTCATTAGTGGACTAATTCCGTAAAAAAATGACATTGCCTGCCGGTTTCAGTAATTCTATGTCCTACAAAACGATTATAAAAACGATAATGACATTGCTCATTGCTATGTTGTTGCCCAGTCTTTCCTTTGCCGATATGCATACTCCTAAAATATATACCTTAAAGGCAAGGCTTGCTCTGAAGAATAAAAAACAGCAGGTAGTATCAGAATCACTGCCCTTTCATTTGACTAAGGGCATGATAACACCTACGAATAGTGGTGTGGGATGGATTGAAAAAGAAAACGATATAGTGTGGATTCCAGGCGGAAAAGAGCACATGTTTAAAATACCACTGGAGATTCCGAAACTTAACGGCGTAAATATCGGCGGAGCCGCGTCTAAGGGTGATTTTAACGAGTTATGGATTGACTATGAAGACATGAATCCTCAAAACCGTTGCGATATAGGCATTATTCTTAATCTTAATCCTATAACAGAGTTAACTCATCACGGAGATTCAGGACAAGTTAATTATGATACAGCCATTGGAGGCAGCCAAGTCCCTATGCTTCTTGAAACCATCAATGTGGAAGGTTCAAACTGGAAGGAAAATGACAGAATGAGCGATTTTGCCGGAGAGTTTGGCTTTTTGGTTGACAAGGATTGGCACTATAAGCAGGATAATAAACGCTTGGTTATCAAAAGGCGGTTTCATAAAAATATCTCAACCATTGAGGAGGTTTTCCTTGAATTTTCCATTGGCACTAAAATCAAAGATGTTGCCCTGCGACTTACGTTCAAGGACAGGCCAACGCCAGACGTAACAGTGAGATTGGATGAATTGCCAAATGATAATATTACGGTCGGAGGGATAAAAATAGTGCGCATTTTGCTTGGCAGGTATTTAAGAAAGAACTATCCCGGTACGACGAAGGCATTCCTTGAGGAGCTTACCTTACGTCTGGATGACCAGGTTGGTTGGGTTGTTAAAGAGCGTCCATTTAAGAGACTTGATTTTATGTACGCATTGAAGAAGTCTATATTCCTGCCGAGTCGAACTGATGAAGTAAACACGGGACTTAAGAGGATTAAAGTGGATATACAGGAGTTATCAGACGTCTTCTCAGACGTCTTTTATGGAAATGACAATGAAAGAGCCCTTAAAGAGGCGTCGTTATATGTTATGGCACCCCCTAATGTCAATAATTACTGCGGCATTCGGCTTAAAGGAATGAGGGCTGTGAAAAATTATGAAGGGGAAGTTCCAGGAGTTCTGTCAGCTATCGATGGTTATGTCAGGGGCTTTGGGCCACTCTTGGATCTATCTGGAGATTCTGGCAATGTTGAGGCTCAGAAGTTTTTGAATTATTATTCCTTTGGCAGGCCGAATAATTGGGGGAATAAGGAAATATCTGATAAGAAAGGCTATCTGAATAGGATTGATAATTTAACAGGTAGTAAAGAATTCTTAATGGACGGCCCTGGTGTTAAAATAATCACGACAAATGCGAATTACCCCCTCATTTTCAACAGTGTATTCAATGATGATAAGCTGGTGAAAGAGGGAGGAAAGGGCGCACAGATAGAAATGTCATGGTCAACCGATACCATTATAGAAGAGGATACATATTTTCTTCTTCAGCTTTCTGGCGGTGATGAATTTGTGAAATCCGGGTTGATTACCATGAAGACCGACAGCGGAGGACGATTCATAAGGGTTTTTAAGCCGAACAAGCCATTGGAGCTGACGGGTATCAAGGGCAGGATAACCGAAATCAGCATCAGTATGGAGTCATATGAAGGCCCGTTTACTATCGGACCGAAAGATATTTATTATTTCTTTGGTAAGTCGAAGAAGGAAGACACTCTGAGCAGGATTGATAATTTGACAGGCGGTAAAGAGTTCTTAATGGACAGCCGTGATGTTAAAATTACCACGACAATTGTCAATCACCCCATGATTTCCAGCAGTTTATTCAAAGATAATAAGATGCTGAAAGAAGGAAAAGAGGGCTCGCGGGTACAAATATTATGGTCAACCAATACAATTATAGAAGAGAATACATTTTTTATCCTTAGGCTTTCTATCGGTGTTAAATTCGTTAAATCCGGGTTGATTACCATGAAGACCGACAGAGGAGAACAATTCATAAGGGTTTTTAAGCCGAACAAGCCATTGGATCTATCAGGTATCAAGGGCAGGATAACCGAAATCAGTCTCAGTATGGAGTTATATGAAGGCCCGTTTACTATCGGACTGGCAGACATGGCCTTGTTCAGCCCTGTTTCGCTTTCCCCCTTGGATGCGCTGAATATGCCACGCCCTTTTATAGTTACTGAAAGTCTACGCCCTGAGTTTGATAATCAGTCTGGCGTTACAGACGCCTCATGGGGTTTTCTGAAAGGGATTGTATGGAGACATGACAGCGATGCCGCGGGGAGTTTTGAATGGAACACAAAGGTTGATAATCAGACGGGCATTATTGGCGTTCATCTTTTCTTTGAAAATAGCAGAACTGTAAATGCAGAAAACCTCTGCTGGTTAAGCTTGACATTTATCGGAGAGCATAATCGGGTATCAAGAGACGTTTGCGGCGAATTACAAAAAAAAGGAGAGATATATATTACCATTCCTGATATTTTTGGCGATCAAGGTGCTGACAAACTGAGCTTAATTACATGGAAACTTGATATGGGAAAGCGAATGATTGAGACTGGCGGCAACTTGTCTTTCAATTATCGAATGTACATAGAGAGATGGGCTCCGCATTCAATAGTCGAACAAATAATGATGACCACCCCAATTCTTAGTGTTGCCGGTAATAGCCTTTACCCCAAGGGAACGAAAACGGAATCTGTCGTGGGACCGCTATCAGGCGGATTATGGTTGGATATGGGTACATTAGAAAATGACATAGAAAATGACATAGCAAATGACATAAAAGTGCTTGACAATCCTTATTTAAAGGTAATGTCATTGGTTAAAGAGCGTGTCCTCCCGGCAACGCAGCATTATATGCCGGAAGAAACCATCACATCTCCATGGCTTATACTGATCAAAACAGGAGCGTTTCTCTTCATCTTTGCGGCGTTTGCTCTTGGATGGCTTGAGGGATGGTGGCAGAGGCTCTGGCAAAAGATAAAATCCTCCATAGGGTTTATTAGTAGCGATTTAAGGCTCTGGCAAAAGATAAAATCCTCCATAGGGTTTATTAGTAGCGATTTAAGGCTCTGGCAAAAGATAAAATTCTCCATAGGGTTTATTAGTAGCGATTTAAGGCTCTGGCAAAAGATAAAATTCTCCATAGGGTTTATTAGTAGCTATTTAAGGATAATCAGAGAAAAACCATGGGCAAAACTGTCGCCTGTAAATATCTATAAAATGCTGTTTTGGATAATTTTAAGCGACATATTATATTTCTTATTTCTAGAACTAAATGTTAGCTCCTTTTTTTATTTTGGCAGTCTGTCAGGTTTCATGGCGCTTAGGAGCCTGTTGTGGTTAGTTCGTCCCGTGATTACGAGGCGATGGAGCGCAGCCTCCGAAATGATTTACGAAAAGAGGGGTAACGTATATCTTCTTGGATTCATAGTAGCCAGAATAGGATGTATCGCATTCTTGGTTTTTAAAAACGAGCTTGTTGCTGAACAGCTTGCCATGATCGGGTATTACTGCGTTGTGGTCGGTGTTGCCCAAAAGGCATGGCAAGGGTTTATAAGAAGGATAATCAGAGAAACAAAATGGGCAAAACTGCTGACTGGAAATCTACGTAGAATGATAATTTGGATAATTTTATGTGGATTATTGTATTTTTTAGGACTTAACCCCGGATTTTTAGGACTTGAACCCGGAAAGGATGGAACTAATAGCTACTTTGTGAGTGTTGGCGGTCTTTTCGGTTTCATGGCGCTTAGGAGCCTGTTGTGGTTAGTTCGTCCCGTGATTACGAGGCGATGGAGCGCAGCCTCCGAAATGGTTTACGAAGAGAAGGGAAACATATATATTCTCGGATTCATGGTCACCATAATGGGATGTGCTGTATCGTTGGTTTTAAAAAGCGGGATTGTTGCTGAACAGCTAGCAATAATAGGGTATTACTGCTTTTTGGCCGGTGTTGCGCAAAAGGCATGGCAAATGAGGAAAGAGGCTAAGCCCCTTAGTGGAGACTAAAGAATGTCGGCAAAGCATTTATATCTTCATAGCGCTGGCTCTTATACTATCAAGCCTTGCGATATGCAAGTATGTCTCGCTGCACTCCACTGTCTTTGATCTGGGGATATTTCTTCGTTTATTTTATAAAATAGGTGCTTATGGACAATTGGGATTGTTTTCCTTTGGCCATTTGCTGCCATTTTTAGTCCCTTGGTCTTTATTTTTACAGCTTTTCCCCCTGAGTTTTGCTCCCTATATAATACTTTTACTTCAGAGCAGCCTCCTATCTTTACCTTCCATATGGCTTTTGCGCCGCTATGGTTATGTGGCTCTGACAGCTTTTGTCCTCTACTTTCCCCTCTGGTATAATGCACTTAATGATTTTCATATGGACCACATGGCAGTGCCGCTGCTGTTTGGATTCTTTATTCTGGCTGAGCAGAAAAAGATATGGCTGGCAGTTGTTTGCGCTACATGCGTAGCCCTTGTCAAGGAGCCATTCGCGTTGCAGACTGCAGCTTGTGGCTTCTATCTGATGATAGCTTCAAGAAAATTATTGGCCGGCACTTTCTTATTACTTTTCGGTATCCTTTACTTTTACGCGGCTACCCAATATATGATACCAGCCTTTACAGCTGGAAGATTGAGTGAATCCGTTGAGGTTTCCGCTTTCACATGGATGGGACATGGCATCGAAGAAATACTGCTTTTTATCATAAAACATCCTTTAACAGTAATATCGGAAATTTTTTCAAACGCAGTAAAAATTAAATACGTAATTGCCATATTTTGCGTACTTGGTTTTATTCCCCTTTTAAGGCCACTCATGTTGATTCCAGCGCTTCCCATAATGGGAATTGCCCTGCTTTCCATGCATGACAGTTACTATGCCTTCACTACACATTATACAGCCGGTCTTATTGCTCCATTTATAATGGCATTTATTAAAGGAATGCCGACCGCTGGTTCTTTATGGGAAAAAATGAGATTACCCAAAAAAATATTTGTACCATGTATCGTAACAGTTTTAATTCTGGGACACGTATGGCTTGCACCTTCTTTTTTGTACCGTTATTTCTGGATTCCCAAACATTGGGAACGACACATTACGGCCTATATACCTACTGAAAGAGACGCCATAATAAAAAATGCCCTGCTGTCTAATATTCCTGCAAACCCTGATATTTCAATCAGCACGCAAAACAATATTAATTTGGACTATCTTGTATATCGCCGACATATTTTGGTTTTCCCCGATGGAATAATGGCGCCTGTCGATAGGGTAAATCCATCAGAATACAGTTTTAATGGCTTAATAAGTTCGATTGAACATGGGCAGTACACACAGGCGAATATCGAAAAAATATCGGCCGATTATGCCGTTATTGACGTCAAAAGACCTTACTTTGTCAATGACAACGGCTGTCAATGGCATTATGGAAAGTGTACTGATAAAAATATGGAAGAAACATTTCTTGATATGGTCGCGAAGACAAAGGAAAGATATGATATAATTTATGAAATGGACGGATTTATGATACTAAAGAGAAAGACTTAATTTATGACAGGTATAGCTCCCAGTTTAGCTTGTAGTTTAGCTCAACGAGTAGCCAAAAATACGTTTTTTCTGCTTTTATCTAAAATTGTAACCCACCCGATCAGCTTTATAGTTGAAATATATCTGGCTAGATATCTCGATGTCGCGTTATATGGTAAATATACCTTCGCCTTTTCTTTTGTGGCGATTTTTAGCGTTATTTCGGATTTCAGCCTGGTGGCGATTACTTCCAGAGAGGTGAATAAATACAGAGAAAAGGCTGGTATTTACCTGGGAACAACCTTGACGTTAAGATTTATACTGGGTGTTGTCGCCTTTTTTATGGTCATAGTTTTTATTAATGTTTTGAGTTATCCAAGGGAAACTGCGTTAATTGCTTATATCGTGGGTGCTTCATTAATTGTTACTACCCTAAATAACGGCTTTATCGCTATGTATAACGGGTTTGAAAGGATGGAGTATACCACTATTGTGACGATTATATGGAAGGCGTCGGGTGCGATATACATCATCGCAATGATATTGCTGCACAGAGGTATATTTATTATTGCAGTCTCTGCATTTTTATCTGCAGCTATTGCCCTTGCAGCCAATATCTATTTTTCATCAAGGAATAGAATAAAGCCATCTTTCAAAATGGATGTGGCGAAATATTTAATGAAAGAGACATTTCCCATATTTCTTTCTTCATTTGTCATGATTATATATCTAAGGATAAGCAATATTTTCCTATCCAAGGTTAAGGGAGATATTGCTGTAGGATTATATAATAGTGCCGATTCGCTCATAAGGGCTATGTTGTTTTTCCCTGCCTCAGTAATCGCCGCGTTGTTCCCTGTGATTGGGACACTGTACGTTGATTCTATTGATTCACTGAGAAGGGCATATTCCAAAACAGCAAAGTATCTTTTTTTGATTGGACTGCCAGTGGCCCTTGGCGGCAGCGTGCTTGGAGAGGAAATAATGGTTTTTTTGTTTGGAGAAAGCTTTAGGAGTGGAGCAATTGTGTTGAGGATTATTGTTTGGCAGATGTTCTTCATGTATCTTAGTGATTTATACGGCAACACACTGGTAGGAATCGGAAAACAAAAAATAGTGTTTTATGTAATATGTTTATGCACTATCACAAACATAGCGCTGAACTCTGTCCTTATTCCTCGTTTTGGAATTGTCGGCGCAAGTGTGACAATGCTGATAACGGAATTTATTCCATTTGCCATACATCCCTTAATCATTCATAGATATATTAAATATGCGAAAACGAATGAGATTATTAGTGTCGTAGCCAGAGCGGCAGCGGCGGTTGTGCTTATGGGTTGCATTGTCAATGTCCTTGGCGGGTATCATCTGTTGTTAAGAATCGGAGCCGGCACGATTATATATTTTAGCTGTCTGTCATTGTTTAGAGTAATAAAAAATGATGATGTGATGTTGTTTAGGGATGTAATGAGGGGCATCAGGGTTTGAAGGTAGGATTTGACGCGTGCCGGATTGTGGAGCAAAAGACTGCCGTCGGGATATATGCGGCGGAACTCCTGTTTCAGTTCTCCAGGCTTAATACGCCTCATACTTTTATATTATTTCATAACAGTCTGTTCAAAATGCCTGAACCGGTGCCGGCAGATTTGCCTGTGCGCACATCGTTAAGGCGCAAAGTCCTCTTTTGGAATATAATAGATTTACCAAAAATGATAAGAAAAGAAGGAATAGATATTTTCCATGCCCCGTACAACTTTGGCGGACCGATAAAGAAGATATGTCCTTTGATAATAACGGTACATGATCTTATCCCCGTTATGTTTCCTGAGTATTGCAGCAGAAAGTTTCGTACTATAGCGCAAATATCATATAGATTATCAATTCCGCAGGCGGACAGGATAATAACCATCTCTGAGGCATCGAAGAGGGACATCGTCAGACTCTACGGCTGCGAGGACAAAATAAGGGTTATTCCCCAGGGCGTATCAGATAACTTCAGAGTTATCAAGGATACAGGCCTGATAGAAAATACCCTCAAGCGGCTTCACTTGCCTGGTGAATACATTCTTTATGTGGGGAAGCTTGAGGTTCGTAAGAACATAGCCACAATTATTGATGCGTACTCACGCCTGAAAAAAGGAGCCTGGGATATTCCGCCGCTTGTCCTTGTCGGCAAGCCCGGGGTCGGCTTTGATCTCATACAAAGGAAGATAGAGTCTGCGAAGCTGGGTAAGGCAGTTTATCATCTCAATTATGTTGCAGAGGAAGACCTCCCGGCTGTGTATAATGGCGCTCTGTTGTTTGTATTCCCGTCGTTTTATGAGGGATTTGGGTTTCCGCCTCTTGAGGCGATGGCCTGTGGCACGCCGGTAATATGTTCAAATGTATCTTCTCTGCCGGAAGTTGTAGGGGATGGCGGAATGCTTATCCCGCCGAATGACGTGGAATCATTGAAAAATGCTATGAATGAAGTTTTATTTAACCGTGATTATGCTTCAAAACTTGCAGAGAAAGGGTTAAAACGCGCGTCACTGTTTAGCTGGCGTCAAACAGCCATTAAAACCATCAACATTTATAAAGAAGTTTTCGATTTATAGGTTTGTCGCAATGGAATATATAGGCCAACTGTATGGTATTGAGAAGAGGGCAAAAGAACTGGTTTTTAAGCATGGCAATAAGCTAACCAGAGAGGTCACAGCTATACTGCTACCACAAAGCAGAGACAGCGGCATGTATGAAACAACTGAGTAGCGGACATCCTGGCCGAAGTTGTAACTACCGGCATAAAAAAACAGAAACACCCCCCAGAGCAATATAAACCACGCCGCCAGTATCAGCCGTTCTCTCAATAAATCCTTTTTATAGACAATTCCGGCAGCAGCTAAGGCGGTAAACATCACGGGGAATCTCTTGTTATCCAAATAAAACATAGCGTTGCTCCTTAAGTTATTCAACATAAAAGAAAGCGATAACTTGTCGCCGCTTGCCCCCCAACTGTCGCCCCTTACCGAATAAAGCTGCAACATGTGGGTGAGGATCAATACCAAGGACAACGACATAAACAAATAAAACTCCTTACCCTTCAGGATTTTTCTGTCATAAAGCAATATTGATAACAACAATACCGGCAATATCAGCACGGACTCGTATCTGAATTGTAAGGAAAAGGGTAGAACTACCGAAAACATAAAAAGCGCCGCCATGTCTTTTTTATTAAGGAAATTCAGCAGGCAGAGCAGGGCGATACCGTTAAACAGGGCGGTTGAAGGCTCTACAGCGGTCGTATTGCCCCATATAATGTTATGGGTGTCGCCGGCCATGATAAAATGTACCAAAAGCGGTCATGAAAAATGTACCAGAGAGAGGGTCAATCCATGAAAGAAAGTAGTACCATCGAAATAAAGAGACTGCAAATAGGCAGGAGGGTTCGAT
>JADFXO010000066.1 GCA_015233485.1 Nitrospirota bacterium | reverse complement strand
TACGATAAAATGAGAACTGTTAAAAAAATAAGACAAAAATACCACCTATCAAAAATGGGGTTTACACAAATAACTTGACACTCCCGTCTTGACTTTTGGGTAGCATTACAGAATCCAGAAGAGGAACTTTCTATAGTAATTTTCTAATGCATTTGCCATGGTATTTTTTATCAAACGCGCCGTCGAACAACGTCGTTTTTCTTCACACCGTCGGGGACTTCCATAAGTATGATGTCTTCGTTGCGGGCGGCGGCTATTGGCTCTCCTTCCGCGTCCTTAAGTTCTTTAATTATAAATGAGCCATTGTGTGTTGACGATGAGAGAAAGACAATCTCGTCGCCGACGGCTAAATTGCCTTTGAGCAGCACAGTTGCGCCGCGGCTTGAGACGGCCTTGACAACTCCCGCGATAACGTAATCGGTTGCCGCGTGTGTTTCGTCATAGCTGTAATCTGCGTCAGGGTGCCTGCCAAGGTACATGCCCGTCGTAAATCCCCGGTTTGAAAACATCTCAAGCTCCTTGCGCCATGTGTTATTTATTTTATAGGGCGCCGTTGCGAGGGCGTCTATTGCCTCTCTGTATATCTTTGTGATGCCTGATACATAGTTTACACCTTTTGTCCTGCCTTCGATTTTAAAGCTGTCAACACCCGCTCCGGCCAGTTTATCGAGATAATCTACCATGCAAAGGTCGCGCGGGCTTAAAATATACGCCCCCCTGCTGTTTTCATAGACCGGCATATACTCACCCGGGCGTTTTTCTTCCATCAACTGATAGCTCCACCTGCAGGAATTAGTACATAACCCCTTATTTGCCCCGCGATTTGCCAGAAAACTGCTCAGATAACACCTTCCCGAATACGATATACATATAGAGCCGTGGACGAAACACTCAAGCTCTATCGTAACGGCGTCCCTGATTTGTCTTATCTCGTCAATTGTTAATTCTCGTGAAAGGACGAGCCTCTTTGCGCCAAGGTGCTCCCACATGCGGGCCGCACGATAGTTCGTTATATTTGCCTGCGTGCTGACGTGTATGGGAATGTCAGGGATGAGTGTCCTTATCATATCGAATACGCCGATGTCAGAAATAATGACCGCATCCGGGACGGCATCAGGTGTTAACTCTTTAAGCTCTGTGATGTGTCTTTCAATCGGGGCAATGTCGCTGTTGTGCGGGAATATGTTTATAGTTAGATATGCCTTTTTACCGGCCTCGTGAACGACGGCTAAGGCGTCTCTGAGGGTGGCGGAAGTGAAATTCCCGGCCTTCGCGCGAAGGCTGAAACCGGTAAGTCCCAGATAAACGGCATCCGCACCGTAGTGCAGGGCAGCCCTAAGTTTTTCCATCGTGCCGGCGGGCGCCAATAGCTCCGGCACCGACATCCCTGATGCCATATGCTCTGACGTCACTGGCTCCGGCTTATCTATGCGAATAAAACCCCTACTCTTTTATTTCGGCGCTATCGGCCAGTACCAATACGTGGTCGTTAATGACCTGGCAATAGGCGTCTTTTACGTAAATTGTTTTTACTGCGTTATTGATTTTGTACGTTATCAGGCCGCTGTCCAATGTGGTAATAAAACCAGTGTGCCCGGGCAAGACCCCGAACTCCCCCAGCGTACCCGGGGCAGTGAGTTCATCCACGGTCTCTGTGAACGTAAACCCTTCGGGGGTTATTATCTCAAGCGTGAGTTTCTCGGCCAAAATAAGTCCCCTTCTCTATCGCTGCCAGCCAAGTGTTCTGGCTTTTTCTTCGGCCTCTTCGATTGTGCCTACCATGTAGAAGGCCTGCTCCGGCATATCGTCGTATTTACCATCCGCTATGGCGTTAAATCCCTTTATCGTGTCCGCAAGTTTGACATACTTGCCCTGCATACCGGTGAATTTCTCGGCAACATGAAACGGCTGACTCAGAAAGCGCTGAACCTTACGCGCCCGCGCGACGGTTATTTTATCGTCCTCGGAGAGTTCCTCCATTCCCAATATGGCAATGATGTCCATTAGTTCTTTGTATCTCTGCAGCACCATCTGCACCTTTCTCGACGTGTTGTAGTGCTCATCGCCGATTATTAACGGGTTCAGGATTCTTGATGTAGAATCCAGAGGGTCAACGGCCGGATATATACCAAGTTCAGATATCTTTCTTGATAGAACGACGGTGGCGTCCAGATGTGTAAAGGCCGTGGCAACGGCCGGGTCTGTAAGGTCATCAGCAGGCACATAGATGGCCTGCATGGACGTAATCGAACCCTTCTTTGTCGTCGTGATTCGCTCTTGCAGTTCGCCCATGTCAGTGGCAAGGTTTGGCTGGTAGCCAACGGCAGACGGCATTCTTCCAAGGAGGGCTGATACCTCAGAGCCTGCAAGCGTAAACCTGAATATATTGTCTATGAACAGGAGCACGTCTTGTCCCTGCTCTCTGAAATACTCTGATGTCGTGAGGGCTGTCAGCGCCACTCGGAGCCTCGCGCCTGGGGGTTCGTTCATCTGGCCGTATATGAGGGCGGCCTTGTTAATAACCCCTGAGTCGCACATCTCATTGTAGAGGTCGTTTCCTTCCCTTGTCCTTTCACCAACGCCGGCAAACACGGACACACCGCCATGCACCATAGCGATATTGTTGATCATCTCCATTATGACAACCGTCTTGCCAACTCCAGCGCCGCCAAACATACCAATCTTCCCGCCCCTTACGAATGGGATCATCAGGTCGAATACCTTAACGCCGGTCTCAAAGACCTGCGTAGTCGGCTCCTGCTCAACAAACGACGGGGCCTCCCTGTGAATTGACCAATGCTCAGCCGTTTTTATCGGACCTTTATTGTCGCTTGGCTCGCCGATGACGTTCATTATCCTGCCAAGAGTTTCGTTGCCTACTGGTATGGATATAGGCTTGCCGGTATCGACTACGGACATACCCCTGACGAGGCCGTCAGTAGATGTCATGGCGATTGTCCTCACCATGCCATCTCCGATATGTGAGGCTATCTCAAGGGTCAGCCTTATCGGTGGCATGTTGTTTGCGGGGTCACCGGGGGTTTCTATTTTTAGGGCATTTAATATCGCAGGGAGATCTCCTTCAAAGGCAACGTCAACGACCGCTCCTATTACCTGCGCAACTTTCCCTGTCTTCATTTATTTAGACCTCCTCTGTCAGTATTGTTTTATCTGTCATTGGCTCAGTGCCTCAGCGCCGCCTACGATGTCCATCAACTCTGTGGTAATCGTCGCCTGTCTGGCCTTATTGTACTGGAGTGTAAGTTTTTCCAGAAGTTCCTTCGTATTTTTATTAGCATTTTCCATGGCTATCATTCTGGCTGCCTCCTCCGAGACACGAGACTCTAATATCGCCCTATACAACTGGTTCTCCACGTATTTCGGTAATAAGGCGTTTAGTATTTCGGCCTCTGAAGGCTCAAATATAAATTTATCCAAAATGCCGTCATCCGCGACCCCGGTGGATTGCGGTTCAATAGGCAGCAACCTGGCCATTTTCGGCGTTTGCAACATCACCGTATTAAATTCATTATACACTACAATAAGCTCGTCTATCGATTCATTGGCATAGCTGTCGATTATCTCAGTGGCAATTTCCCTTATGTCTTCGTATTTAACAGTCTTATAGAAGTCTATGTATGTCTTTCTGACGGGCACCCCAAAGCGATGGAAATAGTCCCTGGCCTTTTTACCCACGGCCACTATGGACAATTGAATTCCCTTGCCTTTCAGTTCTCGCATCACCTTAGCTGTCTCTTTCAGTACGTTTGTGTTAAACGCCCCACAGAGACCCTTGTCTGAGGTCAACACAATCATCTCCACGACTTTTCTCTCCCTCAGATTCAATAGCGGATAGGCCTCCCTATCGACGGCCGAAGACATATGAGAGAGCAACTCGAAGATTTTATTGGAGTACGGACGGGCCGCAAGCATAGAGCTTTGGGCCTTCCTCAGCTTGGCCGCAGATATCATCTGCATGGCCCTGGTTATTTTGCCGGTGTTAGTAACCGACGTTATACGGGTTCTTATGTCTCTTAAGCTCGGCATTTATATCGCTTTCGCAAACACGACTTTATATTCGCTTACAGCCGCGGACAGCTTTTTCTTCAATTCATCGTCAAGGGCCTTTTTGTCAGTGATCTCCTTAAGGAGATCGGCCTTTTTTGCCCTTGCAAACGCCAACAGGCCCTTCTCAAACTCTACCACCTTTTCAACTGGCAGATCATCAAGAAACCCCTCGCTTCCCGTGTACAGGACAAGCACCTGCTCGGCAATCGACATTGGCACATACTGTGATTGTTTGAGCACCTCCACCATACGCTTGCCGCGTGAGATCATGGCCAGCGTGGATTTATCCAGATCAGTGCCAAACTGCGCGAACGCGGCAAGCTCTCTGAACTGGGCAAGGCTTAAGCGCAGCGTACCGGCGACTTGTTTCATGGCCTTTGTCTGGGCGGCGCTTCCGACACGGCTTACCGAAAGCCCCACGTTTATGGCCGGCCTTATCCCCGCGTAAAACAAATCAGGCTCAAGATATATCTGGCCATCGGTTATTGATATAACATTTGTGGGTATATATGCGGAGACATCGCCTGCCTGTGTTTCAATAATTGGAAGGGCAGTCAATGAGCCTCCCCCTTTTTCCTTTGACATCTTGGACGCCCTCTCAAGCAGTCTTGAGTGAAGGAAAAACACGTCTCCAGGATATGCCTCACGTCCGGGGGGACGCCTGAGCAGGAGGGACAGCTGCCTGTACGCTACCGCTTGTTTACTCAAATCGTCATATACAATGAGGGCGTGTTTGCCTGAGTCCCTGAAAAACTCTCCCATAGCGCAGCCTGTGTATGGGGCAAGATACTGAAGCGGGGCAGGTTCACTAGCCGACGTGCAGACCACTATTGTATGGGCCATTGCACCGTGTTCTTCAAGTGTCTTTACCACGCGCACCACGTTTGAGAGTTTTTGTCCTACGGCTACGTATATGCAAAACACATCGCCGCCCTTTTGATTTATTATGGCATCGATACCTACGGCGGTCTTTCCCGTCTGGCGGTCACCGATTATTAATTCTCTTTGCCCCCTGCCGATAGGAACCATGCTGTCTATGGCCTTCAGACCGGTCTGCAGCGGTTCGCTTACCGGCTGCCTGTCAACAATGCCGGGGGCGATAATGTCAACCTTTCTGCTGTGCGGCGTATTTATCGGTCCCTTACCGTCTATCGGCATACCGATTGCGTTTACTACCCTGCCAAGCAGGGCCTCTCCAACGGGGACTTCCATAATCCTTCCGGTACGTTTGACAATATCCTTCTCTCTGATAAGCTCGGACTCACCGAACAAAACTGCACCGACGGCGTCCTCCTCAAGGTTCAGAGCCATCCCGACGATGTTGTTGGGAAATTCCAGCAGCTCGCCTGACATTGCGTTATCAAGGCCGTATATCTTTGCTATTCCATCGCCTACGCTCAAAACCGTACCGATTTCGCTTACGTCTATCTTCTCATCGAAACCGTGAATACCCTTTTTGATCAGATCACATATTTCTTCGGACTTTATTTCCACCTTCATTTCCATTACTTCACTCCTTTGTGAGCACTTCTGCTAAAAGCCTCAATTGGCCCTTTATACTATTATCTATGACCAAATTTCCCACTTTGGCTATTACTCCGCCGATTAGGGTCGGGTCTATTATGTTGTCTATGGTTACGTCTCTGTTCAGGCGTAAACTCAGTGCCTTTTTCAGCTCCTGTGCCTGTTGCCCTGTTAGCGCTATGGGGGATAGCACTACGGCATTTGCCGTTTTCATCCCGTCCCGATACAGGGCCGCCAGTATTGTTATAATTTGTGAGAGGCCTTTTATCGCGCGCGATTTTACAAGTTTGGTGAGGAACCTTTTGGTCATGTCCTCAAGGGCGAGACCACCGGCAATAGCCTCCAAGACCTTCATTCTGTCCTCGTCATTAAAGAATGGGTTTATGAAGATGGCGGTTATATGTTTTTTCTCACACACGAGCCGATTGACGGCCGTTAAATCATTTATGACTGCCTCAAGCTTGTCAATGCTCACGGAGGCATATAGTGATTTGGCGTATCTTACCGCCGATTTACCGCTTATTTTCAATTTATCGCATCCATTTTCTGGCCTATTTTTACGATTGAATCACCTATGAGCTTACCGGCTATGCCGTCGTTCATAGATTTCCTGATTTTATCCGCCGCCAGCTCTACGGCCGCCTCCGCCGCCTTTTGTCTTATCAGATCTCTGGCCTTTTTCAGCTCATAGTCTATGTTTTCCCCTGTGAGCCGTGCTATGGCGGCGCTGGTGTCCTTGCCTTCGGCGATGAGACGTTCACGGTCTGCCTCTGCCGCCGAGGTTGCCTCTTCGATTATCTTTTTTATCTCTTCGTCTTTGAGCCTCAGCTGCTGTTCTATCTCACTGAGCGCCTTCTCGGCAAGCACCTTGGCCTCACGTGCCTCGCTCAGGGCCTTCTCAAGCAGCTCGGTCCTTTGTTTAAAATATTCAACGATTGGTTTTTTCAGGAAAAACCCCAAAACCCCGACTAAAATAAGGAAATTCACCACAAGCCAAAACCACTCTTTCAAGTGGCTCCCGTGCTGTGCGCCCTCCTCTGCGGCCTCCGAGGCCACTGAAGCATGGGCCAACCCGGCCGGAAGCACCGCCAAAATCACCAAATGAAAGGCCGCCGTCACAAGGATGACCGCCATCGTCGCAATGATAAATGTCCTAGTTGTTTTTGACATATCCATGTGTAAGTTTCCTGACAATTTCATCCGCATATCCTTCTATATCGCCCTTAAGGGCGGCGGTTGTCTTTTCCACCTCTTTAGAAATCTCCGCAAGGGCGCCGTTGAGTCTCTTCATGGCCTCTTCATGGCTCTTCGCTACAAGCCCGTGCTGCGTGTCAAGGCCTTCCTGTCTTATTTTTGTGTATATCTCTTTTGCCTTTATTTGCGCCGCCGCCATTTCGCTTTTAAGCTGCTGAAGCGCTTTTTCTTTTTTCTCGGTGAGCGATTTAGCCTCATGTAAGGAGTCGTTCCTTATCTGTTGCCGCTGCTTAATCATCCCAAGCAGGGGTTTAAACAGGATTGAGTTCAATAACACAAGCAACACTAAAAAATTGGCAACGAGGACAACAAACCAAACGCCGCTAAACTCTACCATAACCGCACTGCCCCGAATGCCTCATCTTCAACACATACAGCCAACGGCATAACCACAATCTCCTCTTATGCAACCCCATATTTCGTTCGACCATGAACACCGAACGGGTAACACTACCACAATAAAAAAATGCTTGTCAAGATAAATCTGCGCTGGTCGCAAAAAAATGCTTGATAGTCCGATATAATGGAATTAGGGGCACGACCATAATCAAGTTCAGACCATTGCAATAAAAGCGGTCAAATGTAATAAGCCTGTCATTAAAAGACTGGATTGTTGCTTTCGCAGGAATGACAGAAAAAGAAATGATGCCGCCCTATGTTAGTGCGTTTGCCCTGGGGGAATTATGTCAACCTTGACATGTCTATCACCTTATTGCTATAGTTGAGTCGTTGACCTTAACGAATGTTCAATGTGCCTGAGGTTTTATAAAACTTAAAGATTTGGAGGGAAAAATGGCAAAGAAACCTACCACGGTTGCGAATCAGCCCGGCATGGGCGCCATTCCTAATGCAAAAGTGGTAACATTTCGGGTATGGGCTCCCCACGCGGAAAAAGTCTATGTAACCGGAACCTTCAATGACTGGAATGAAACCTCAACGCCTCTGTTTAGTGAGCCTGGAGGTATATGGTCAACTGAAGTGGCTGGTGCAAAAGTGGGCGATCAGTACAGATATATAATTCACGCTCCTGCAGATTGGAATCTCGCTCCGATGTCTCGTATCGACCCTTATGCCAGAAAAGTGACGAATTCATTCGACAGGCCGTTTCAATCGAATTATCCTGACAACCTAAGTCTGTCATTCCTGCGAAAGCAGGAATCCAGTTTTTGCTGATAATAGTTAAACACAAAAGCATTTCTATATATTTATTAATGTATTGCATGATATTTTAATCTATTTTCTTCAGGACTGGATTCCTGCTTTCGCAGGAATGACAGACTTGTTAATATTATTCATTTGTCTGCAACTTAGTATTCTGCGGCCAGAGTCTCTTCAACTATGGCATCAGATACCATAATATGGACTGAATTCCTATTTCAACGCAAGGCGTTAATTTTCAAACCGTTTAAAATCAATGACTTATGGGATAATTTTTCTGGCATGAAAATTGCTATATAATGTGGAAGTAAATTTGACTACGTTTAAGAGGAGTTAATATGAAAAACAAACTTGTATCTCTACTGCTGACCGCCACATTGCTTCTACTGATGACTGCTGTAACCGCTTACCCTGAACCAATAAAAGAACCCGTAAAGGTCGGAATTACGCAGATAGCGGCAAACCCCGGTATCGACGCAATCAGGAAAGGGTTTCTATCTCAGATGAAAATAATGGGATACGAAGAAAACGTCAATATCAAATACATTCAGACAAACGCGCAGGGGGATAACTCTGCGGCCCAGAGCATTGCGAAAAGTTATGTGAATGAGAAGGTTGATTTGATTTTTTCTATAACGACACCTTCAAGCCAAATGTGTGCCCAGGCCATTAAAGGGACAAACATCCCGCTTATATTCGGCGCGGTGACTGACCCCGTGGCGGCCGGGTTAGTGAAGTCGTTGGAGAAACCGGAGTTCAACATTACCGGCACGAGCGATAAATGGCCGGTTGAGGCACAGTTCGACCTCCTGTTGAGATTAGTCCCCGGCGTTAAGACCATCGGTATAATATATAACCCCGGTGAGACCAATTCAGAATCCAATATGAAAGAGGTAGAGGCCGTTTGCGCGAAAAAAAATCTAAAGATTGTACGCGTTGCCGTCTCAAATACCAGCGAAGTTTATTCGGCGGCAGTGTCGTTAGTGGGACGGTGTGACGCTATATATGTTCCGGCGGACAACACGGTTATCTCTTCGATGGAATCGATTGTAAAGGTCTCGGAGAAGAATAAAATCCCCCTGCTTCCCGGTGTTTCGTCAGGTGTTGCAATAGGTGGATTCGGGACAATCGGCCCCGACTATTTTGATATAGGCGTCGAATCGGCAAAGCTGGCGGATATGGTCATCAAAGGAAAAAACGCGGGTGAGATTCCAGTCGCTACGGCAAAAAAGTACGAATTTTATTTTAATTTAAAATCGGCTGAGTTAACCGGTGTTACTATACCGGATGAACTGCTGAAGAAGGCGGCAAAGGTTTATGGTGATATTGAACCGGCAAAAGCTGCAGCAAAGAAAAGCAGCCGGGAATATGAAAAAGCGGCCGAAAAAAGTATTAGGTTAAAATAAAAAAATTGATTATATCATTATTAGACATATCGTTACAGCAATGTTTTCTGTATTCGATCGCGGTGTATGGGGTAGTGGTGTCGTTTCGCATGATGAACTTCCCGGACCTCACTGTTGACGGCAGTTTCACTTTGGGCGGCGCGGTGTTATCATCTATGATAACCTCAAACTACCCGCCTTTAATTGCCCTTCCAGTAGTTGCGGCTGCGGGGTTTGCCGCGGGCAGCGCGACGGTTTTTTTAAACAGGAAACTTGGCATAAGCAAAATCCTCTCCGGGATTTTAATTATGATGGTACTATATTCCATCAATCTTCGTATTATGGGAAAGGCAAATATTTCGCTGCTAAGGCTGACGACATTGTTCTCTGCGTATGATACTGACGATGCGTTAAAGGTGTTGATATTTTGCGGTATATCGGTCTTTTTCTTAATATGCCTCGCGTATCTGTCCATGACTCGATTAGGCCTGTTCATAAGGGCAACGGGAGATAATGAGTTCATGGTACAAACGCAGGGGGTAAATACAGACTGGTTGTTTTATATAGGAATAGGCATGGCTAATGCGTTGGTGGCCCTTTCGGGGGCGTTTGTGGTTCAAAATCAGGGCTTTGCTGACGTCAATATGGGAATCGGATTAATAATTACGGCCCTTGCCGCGCTTATCATAGGAGAGAGTTTCACAGCGGCCCTTGTATCAATAAAGAAATTTATATTCAGTAAAAAAACGATAGACATATTTTCTAATACAAAAATATCGCTCTTGCCGTGGAGTACGATTTCGGAATTGTTTTCCGCTCTTACGGGGGCATTTCTCTATTTTCTGATCATCTCCATATGTCTGAGGCTTGGCCTTGCCCCGACTGATTTAAAGCTGGCAACGGGGATTTTAGTAATACTTGGAATATCGGTCAGGTTAAGAGGGCCAATGGTAGAGACATATGTAAGGGGAAGGCTATGAGCGACAGTGATAGCGCTATCGAAGTAAAAAATCTCAAGGTAGTCTATAACGAGGGAACTCCAAACGAGGTGGTTGCTCTGGATGACGTGTGTCTTAATGTTCCCAAAGGTCAGATAATTATTCTAACCGGTGGAAATGGAAGCGGCAAAAGCACGCTTGTGAAGGCAATTGCCGGTATGGCGCCGGTTAAATCCGGCAAGGTATTCATCCACGGCAAGGATGTTACTGGTTGGCCCGCGTATCGAAGGGCAAAAGATATAGGTTTTGTTCATCAGGACCCGATGCTTGGAACGTGTCCAAACCTTACGGTTCACGAAAACTTTCAAATATCGTTAGAGAAGCCCTGGTGGCTGCCGACGCCGTATCCGCTTACATTAACGAAAGGACAGTTAGATTCCATAGATAAAATAGGCCTGCCACTGGCCGAAAAGAAAGCGACACAGCTAAGTATGCTCTCCGGCGGTCAACGTCAATCAATAGCGCTATGCCTCGCGCTAAGAAAAGGTTCTATTTTATTATTAGACGAATTTACGTCCGCCCTCGACGAACAAACGAAAAAGGCCGTTCTTCTATATGCCTTATCAGAGGCAAAGACAATGAAAGCGACAGTCATAATGATTACACACGACTTAGCGATGGCAAAGGAATTGGGGAAGGAATCAGGGAATGTTGTTTTAACTATGGTTGGGGGAATGTTCCATCAATGGAAGGTTACTAAAAGAGAAATAACTGGTAGACTGAAATTGACAAATTAAGGGAGGATGTTATGGCAGATGGTGAGGAGACGTTGAAAATAGGTTGGGTTAAAAGACAGTATAATAAATATAATGAGAAGAAAGAAAATAGTATCACATTGAAAGTATTGGATATTATGCTGACTTTAATACTTGTAATGTTATCGTGCTATATAGGTCTTATTGTTAAAGATTCTACACGTAAAGATTCAGTATATTCGAATTGGAAATATCAGGAAGTAATGTCCAAAGGACTTGGAGGACTCGACTTGGTCGTGGGGATTCTCATCGTCATAGTAAAAATACAGAACAACATACAGAACAACCAAATAAGAGATTTAAAAAAACTGCATGGAAATATAGAATGTAACATTTCAGAATATACTAAAATTATCGATATAAATATGAGAAATCAATTAAAGGATATTCTTGGGAGTTCCAGAATAGTTTTTCATGTTGATATTGAGCCATTTGACAAAGTTCATATCAATACTATAAGGGCTATTTTAGGTTCAATGCCTGAAGGTGTGACTTCAATTTATGCAATTGATAATTCAAACCCTAATCAATGGTGGACTAATTCTATGCTTGGTTATCTTGCTTGTCAGGCAAAGTGGTCTTCCAAGAAAACAGAAAATAGAGTCCATAGATTTTTTGTACTCTCTAAGGGTGAAATGAGTTCCCCTGTAGGTAGAAAATTAATCCAGCTACATCATCTCATAGGATTTGATACCTATATAATACTTGATACTCATTATGATAATATTCTTAATTTATATAATGATACTATTGATGACAAAGTTTTAAATAGGGAGATATTTATTTGGAACAATTCTACAGATAATACATCATTCCTTAATAGAGAAAAAATATATGGGTATCATAGCTATTGGAATATTATGACACCATATAATGAAAGAAATATTAAAAATGCTAAAGATATTTATGGGTATCTGGTCAATTTGGAATCAGAACCAATAAAATTTGAATTGCTCAAAGAAAATATCTATAAAAATAATTCGATTAATATTGCCAAAAACTATTCGTCATTTATTACCTGTTTAATGAAGAACACTAAAACGTGCAGGAAAAAAGAAGATGTAGTTCACGTTGTTTCATATAGAAATGATATTATTCATATACCAATAGATATTCCAATTGATATAGATACTATTTCAGGTATTATTGACAAATATATCGAAATATGTGATAATCTTGCGTAGGAGGGAAAGTAATGTGATTTACAGCAAACCCAAAATAGACTCGTTGAACGAGAACAATCCGCCGTTGACGGCTAATTTTTCGCCGCCTCCGGTTGAGACTATCAAGGAAATACGGGACATCGATAGTAAGTAATCGCCGGACCTATAGGGAAGGTGGTGCGTCGCTGCGTTGTCTTCCTGATAGGGTCTGTCGTTTTTATTAATGGATAAACCATATGGGGATAGTTTGTGCCCTTTTCGTCTGACCGAATTGTGGCATGAAGATAAGATACGTGGGGCTATTGTTGTTTTGTCGGAACAAAACCTCTCGTTGTCGTCGCATCAACTCAACGAAATCGGTAGTTTTATCTGGAAATTATGCGACGGGAAGAACTCTGTCAGAGACATTGCCTTATCTATCCTGTCCGAATGTGAAGGACAACAGCCTGAGTATCAATCGGTACGCGATGATATCATCGCGTTCCTTGAGCAGCTTAGACATAAGGGACTGGTTCAATGGGACGATGGGGATTCGGTTGACGTGTTGCTGGTTATGCCGCCGTTTCCTTCGGTATATGCCTTAAAATCAGTAAAAACCCCTGAATATTCGGCGCCGCCCCTTGGGCTTTGTTATTTGGCCTCCGTTTTGCGGCTTCACGACTTTAAGGTATCTATCCTTGATATGCACCAAAACGCGAACATGCCTGAAGACATTATCAGCAAATGCAGAAAACTGAGGCCGAAAATTATAGGTATCACGGCTACAACGCCGACCTATCCAAACGCCGAGTTAATTGCCAGACTTGCCAGGGCATTCGACAGTAATGTGGTTACTGTCATTGGCGGAGCACACGCGACATGCCTGCCGGATGAGTGTATTAAGTCCGGTGCCTTCGATTATGTCTGCGTGGGCGAGGGTGAATATACCTTGCTGGAGTTAACCGAGGCCTTAATCAGGAAGACAGGAGACGCAGGGAATATTCCCGGCCTTGTAACTCTGGATTCAAACAGGGACGTACATTTCGCCGGCGTTCGGGAAAGGGTTTCTGATTTGGACAGCATTCCCTATCCGGCGAGGGATTTGCTGGACTTGGATTCATATTATCAAAAAGGCTCCATTATCAGCTCGCGGGGGTGTCCGTTTAACTGTAATTATTGCGCGTGTGCCGTCATATCCGGCAGGACATACCGAACCCACAGCGTTAATTACGTCCTGAATGAGATTCAGGATGTGTCAGCTAAATATGGATATAAGTATTTTGACTTCCATGACGATTGCTTTAATCTCGACAGTCAACGGGTTTTTGAGCTTTGCAGTGAGATAAAAAGCCGCAAAATGGACATTGAATGGGGCTGTTTCTGCCGCGCCGCTCAGTTCACGCCGGCTATGGCAAAGGCTATGGCGGGTGCGGGCTGTAAAGTTATCCAATTCGGCGTAGAAAGCGGAAATCAGACAGTTCTGACAAAAATAAAGAAAAGCACAACCCTCAGGCAAATCGAAGACGCCGTCATCGCCGCAAAAGAAGCGAAAATAAAACACATCGTCTGCGGTTTTATCATCGGCCATCCTGAAGACACCGAAGACACGGTCACAGATACGATTAACTTCGGACTGCGACTAAGTGAATTAGGGGCAACCAGACTTACGCTGAGCCTGTTAACCCCTTACCCCGGCACGGAAGTCTTTTTAAATATGAAGCAATACGGGATTACATTGCTTGAGGACAACTGGGAAAAATATACATTTTCCCGCGTTGTTATGGAAACAAAGAATTTACCAAAAGAGAGGCTCCGCGAACTCTACTCCATTGGAATAGGACTGTTTCTTCAGGCAACACAGAAATAAAGCAGACGAAACAGGGGACGGTGGCAACGGAAAGGATTAAAGACGAAGGGGGATACACGGTGGATTTATTCTGGCCTTAAAACCAAGGAGGGACAGGGCAAATCAAATAATTCTGGACAATTATGAATCGACAGTAGTATCATCAGTGGAATGGACAGGAGTTATGTTGA
>JADFXO010000065.1 GCA_015233485.1 Nitrospirota bacterium | reverse complement strand
GCAGCACATCAAACTGTGTAGCCGTGTCACTGAAGTGGCATTTAATAGGCTTGAGCCGTATGAGGGGAAACTCTCACGTACGGTTCTTAAGGGGGAAAGGGTTCGAGAGAACCCTGACCTACCTGACAATACAGAGACTCCAGAGACCCGCTCGCAGAAAAGAATGACAGATTAGGGCGAGACAGTGAAAATCTCTTTACTTCTATACTGCACAATTAAGTATATCCATAAACTTACCACCATATGGTATACTACATGCGAAATTACATTTTTTTTGACGAAAGGAGTGTAGCGTGATATTTATAAGATACGAAGACGCGCCCACTGAGGCCGTAGTTATTGTGAATGAGGTGAGGGCTGAGTTTTTCCCTGAGCTTGTAAACGTGAACATAAAAATCATATATGATTTAAAGGCAAGAAAAAGCAAGGGAAACCTCGTCCTCGGCAGGATTCAAAAGACAAATGAACTCAACAGGCTTTTGACCAGAGACGCGACGATAAACGAAGAGGGATATGATTTTTTCTTATATCTCGACAAGATGGTCTTCACGCACGTAGAACAAAAAGACAAGGTGAGGATAGTAAGACATCAGCTCCGCCACATCTACATAGACCCCGAAAGCGTAAAAAACCCATATAAACTAACAGTCCCCGACATAAGGGATTTCTCCATAGAAATGAAACTAAACAAAGACGACGAGAGATGGGCCGAGCGTGTAATGGAGGTGGCGATGTCTCTGTACGAAACCGAAAAGGAAAGTAATAAACCCGCTTTTTCAATAAGTTAATAAGCTATAGCAAATGTGACTATTGAAGATAGACATGGGAGGATTATGACTGACAGAAGGCCGGTTATTTTGTGTGTCGATGACGAGCCGCTCAACCTGAAACTGCTCAGCGCCATACTCGTCCATAAGGGCTATGATGTGAAGATGGCCGGGGACGGCCTTGCCGCCCTCAAGCTAATCGACGAACAGGGGATTGACCTTGTGCTCATGGATGTTATGATGCCCGGTATGGACGGTTTTGAAGTATGCAAAGAGATAAAGGAAGACGAGCGGTATAAGAACATACCAGTAATTATGATAACGGCGTTGACCGATACAGAAAGCCGGATAAGAGGCATCGAGGCGGGGGCGGAGGATTTCATTTCGAAGCCTTTCGACGCGGGTGAGGTGCTTGCCCGAATCAAAATGCTCCTCAAGATGAAGGCCCTAAACGACGACCTCCTTTTCGCGTATAGCTGCATAGGGGATTTGACCTCGTTTGGTGAGCAGGTGATGCAGGATTTCGACCCGGGTAAATTCAGCTACATATCGAATATCGACAGAATCGTAGGCAGGCTTATAAGGCAAAAGGCGATGGAGCTGGATAAACCCGCAACGATTATTATTCATACTGCCGATGAGTTCAATAACCGGCACTGGCTTAAGTACGATTTAACAGGCGGCAAGATCGTGAAATCGTCAATAACCATAGATATACAGTGCGATAATTGCCTGCATTTAAAGACGACAGATCAGATATTCTCCTGCACGAATAAAGACGACATGAGCGAGGCAGGGATATATCCCTTCATTTCAATTCTTGAATCGATGGGCATTAAGGTCTCGAACATTATCTGGTATTTTAGCAGGAATTTCTGCGTGTTCGCGCTCAACTATGGCAGGCCGATCAAGAAATACGACACCACTATTTTGAAGAACCTTGTTATGCAGGGCCTGTTTTTGCGGTCGTTATCGCTGCAGTTGGCAGAAACGGAAAACGCCTTCGAGTATGCCGTATATGCCCTTGCAAGGGCATCGGAGGCAAATGACGAGGATACGGGAAATCATATAATAAGGGTTGGGGAGTATAGCGCCCTGACGGCAAATATTTTAGGCATGGACGAGTTTTTTATCAACGCCATGCGCATTCAGGCGCCGCTTCACGACGTAGGTAAAATCCACGTACATCCCGATATTCTCAAGAAAAAGGGAAAGCTCACGGATGAGGAATTTGCCGCCATGAAAAGCCATACTTTTTATGGTACGAAGATAATCGGCGACCATAGCAGGCTTGAAATAGCAAAGACCATAGCCGTAACACACCACGAAAGATGGGACGGCTCCGGTTATCCAATGGGATTGAAGGGGCAGGAGATTCCCATAGAAGGCAGGATAATCAGCATAGGCGACCAGTACGACGCGCTCCGAAGCGCGAGATCGTATAAACCCGCGTTTGACCACGCAAAGACATACCAAATCATCACCGGGGGCGATGGCAGGACGATGCCGCACCATTTTGACCCCAACGTGCTCAAGGCATTTATAGAGGCCGCCTCGCAGTTTGAAGAGGTATATGAGAGGCTGAAAGGCTGAGGCATTTCAACAAAATCAACAGATGAGGAATTATAAACAAAATCAAACGCCTGTGCGCGTGTTTACACCGATGAGAAGGTCTTTTCACCTGATTTTTGCCTCCATAGTTCTTATCTTTATCGCCTTCGTCGTGAGCGGAATGTGGTTTTCATCCAGGGTCAGCGGTTTCAGCAGGGCGATAAACCTTGCAGGTTCAGAGAGGATGAGGTCGTATCAGATAGTATATTTAGTTAAAAATGCATTCGAGGAACAATCTCCGCGAAGAGAAGAGATCCTCGGACACGTAAAAATGGAAATGAGCAGATTCGAGGAAATCCTCAACGCCCTTAAAGACGGCAGCGTCAAGTACGGTCTTGTAAAAGTTGCAGACCCTGAGTTAGATAAAAAGCTGAGATTCTTAATCCATCGATGGGAAGAGGAATTTAAGCCCGGACTTGATTCCATATTTATCTCATCGCCAGAAGACAGGGCAACGCTTTTGCGGGAACATGGAAGGAAAGTACACGATTTCGTCGAGGTGGACATTGATGGGGTCGTCACACATCTGGTAAACAGCGTGGAGAAGGCGGAGGGGATTTTTATCGGGACAAGGTATGTTCTCACGGCGATAGGGGTCTTGATAATGTTATCGAATCTGATTTATTTGCGGCGCAGGGTGCTAAAGCCGATAGGTGTGCTGATTCAGGATACGGAGAAGATAACCGGCGGCAATTATTCTTTTTCGGTCGATATTCAGGCGGCAGATGAGCTGATGGTGCTTGCAGAGCGTTTTAACGCCATGACAGGGACTATAGCGCAGTCTTTCAAAGAAATGGATGCCCAGGTTCAACAGAGGACGATAGAACTGACTACCGCCAATTCAAGGATGCAGTCGTTTTTTGACAGCGCCGTTGATGCGATTGTCTCCATAAACTCCGAAGACATGACGATAATCCTTTTCAGCAAAGGGGCAGAGAAAATTTTTGGCTATCTGCCCGGCGAGGTAATTGGCAGGAATGTCAATATACTTATGCCTGAGCCGTTTCATTCTAATCACGACCAGTATGTCAGGAAATATCTTGAGACGGGCGTCAGAAAGGTGATGGAACAGGTTGTAAGGGTAAAGGCAAAAAGGAAAAACGGTGAGATATTTGACATTGACCTCTCCGTAAGCGAAAGTGCAACGCCAATGGGCCGTGTATTTAACGCCATAATACGCGATATGTCAGAAAGGGTAAAGGCGGAGATGGCAATGCAGAAACTCTCCAATGCCATAGAGCAGTCGTCTGAGTCGGTAGTGATAACAGACCGTAACGGGACTATTGAATATGTCAATCCGGCCTTTGAGCGAACTTCCGGCTACAGCCGCAACGAGGCGATAGGGCAAAACCCGCGGATTCTCAAATCAGGAGCGCAGCCGAGGTCTTACTATGAGCAACTATGGGATACCATTCTTGGCGGGAGCATCTGGCACGGTGAGTTCAGCAACAAAAAGAAAAACGGCGAGATTTTTTATGAAGATGCGACTATTACCCCAATAAAAGACGAAAATGGAAATGTGACACATTTTGTGGCGATAAAAAATAACGTAACAGCGAGAAAATTAGCCGAAGCAGAGTCCGCTAAAAAGAACGCCGAACTTGAGGCAAGGTCTCGTTACGATGCGGTGTATGCCAGGGCAATATCAATATTCAGTACGACCTTCGACCAGAAACAGGCCATATCGGATATGTTGGCGCTGCTGTCAGAATCCCTGTCATATCCCAGCCTGGCCTTTTATTCATACGACGAGTGGACAGGCTTGCTCGTGTGTGATTCATCCTACGGGGCGTCAGGCTCTTTAAAAAAGAAATTCGGGTTCTCGGAGGGCATAGTCGGACAGTCCATTGTCAGCGGACGCGCCATTGAGATAACAGGCAGTGAACAATTTCCCCTTACAATAGAAACGGGGCTTATCTCAATAACGCCGCGGGTCTTAATAGTCCAGCCCGTCTTCCATCAGGGAAGGGTAATGGGTGTCCTTGTGGCAGCATCAGTCACCCCGCTTACTGACCTTGACAGGGGGTTTATTGAGCGGCTTACGATAAACATCGGCATTTCCCTCCAGAGCCTGAGGCAGTATAACGATATGAAAGAGTTGACGGAGCAAGTTAAACTCAGGGGCGATGAGATAGCAAGGAAGAACATTCAGCTTGAGGAGTCAAACAGGCTGAAGTCGGAGTTCCTTGCAAACATGTCCCACGAGCTTAGAACGCCGCTTAACGCGATTATCGGGTTTTCGGAAATTCTCAAAGACGGCATACTTGGCGATCTTGGGGATGGCCAGAAGGAATACGTAACCGATATATTTACCAGTGGGCAGCACCTGCTGTCTCTTATCAACGACATCCTTGACCTCTCAAAGATAGAGGCAGGGAAGATGTCCCTCGACCTTGATAGACTTGATATCCCCTATATGCTTGAAAACAGCCTCTCAATAGTGAAGGAAAAGGCGCACGCGCACAATATAGCCATTAGACTAAACGTTCAGGAATCTGTTGGGCATATGTTCGCAGACGCAAGGAAATTCAAACAGATTGTCTATAATCTGCTCTCTAACGCGGTTAAATTCACCCCTGCCAATGGAACGGTAACCTGCAACGCCGGCGTCATCACCGTGGATGACAGGAGATTTCTTGAGATCTCCGTAACCGACACGGGAATCGGCATGTCACAAGAGGGAATGAAAAAACTCTTCAGACCTTTTGAGCAGATAGACGGCTCGCTTTCCAGAAAATATGAGGGCACAGGGCTAGGGCTTGCCATGGTGAAACGGCTGGTTGAGCTGCACGGCGGTACCATAGGCGTTGAGAGCGAGGAGGACAAGGGCAGCAAGTTTACCTTCAAAATCCCGTACAGAGAGGATGTGTTGGGGGAAGAGCCGCCACAGATGAATCATACGGCAGAGGAAGGGCTTGAGTCTCCGCCAAAAGAAATAAAAGAGCCGCTTGTGCTTATCGTGGAGGACGACCCTAAGTCGGCCGAACTTATAAGTATCCAGCTTGGCTCAGAGGGTTATAGGACAATTCGTGCCACATCCGCCGCGGAAGGGCTTGCCCTTGCCGCGCAGGAAATCCCTGAGCTTATCACACTTGACATCATGCTTCCAGACATGAACGGATTGGATTTTCTCAAGAATATAAAGGAAAGCGAGGCGACAAGACATATCCCTGTGCTGATAATATCTATGATGAACGACAAATCGAAGGGTTTTTCCCTTGGGGCGTCCAATGTGCTGCAAAAGCCGGTCTCAAAGGACGAGCTTATCGAGGCTGTCAGGCAAATCGGAATTGTACCTGAGTACCTAACACGGCAATTAAGGGTGCTCGTCGTGGATGACGACCCTAAGGCGGTTGAAATCGTATACCTTTATCTTCAGAATGAAAACTGCGAGATATTCAGGGCATATGGCGGGCAAGAGGCCGTTGATACGGCAAGACGTGAGCTGCCGGATTTGATACTGCTTGATTTGATGATGCCGGAGGTGACAGGCTTTGACGTCGTGCGCTGCCTGAAAGAAATGCCTGAGACCGCGTCAATACATATTATAATCCTCACTTCTAAGGTAATAACAGAGGAAGACCGTAAGGCGCTAAACTCTAACGTCCTTAAGATTGTAAATAAGGGGCATTTTGACAAGACGGACATGATTGCCGAGGCAAGGCGGGCTATGCGGGGCAGGCACCCTATGAAAACACAGGCGCCGGATGTCAAAATATGAAGAAAATCCTGATTATAGAGGATAATCCATTAAACATGAAGCTAGCGTCGGAGATACTCCGGCGAAGCGGCTACAAGGTGCTTGAGGCGGGCAACGCCACCGATGGAATCAGGATTGCCAAAGAGGACCAACCTGCGGTTATTCTGATGGACATCCAGCTTCCCGGTATTGACGGCCTTACCGCTACGAAGATGTTAAAGCAGGACGATTTGACTAAGCATATCAGGGTGGTTGCCCTTACGGCATTCGCAATGAAGGGGGATGAGGAGCGCATGATAGAGGCTGGATGCGACGGCTATGTATCCAAGCCTATAAGGTATAAGGAGTTTCTGGAGACGGTTTCGTCGTTCTATACGGGTCAGGTTGATGGAAAATAAGGGGTGCGTTCTGGCTGTTGACGACCAGCCGATAAACGTAAAGCTGCTCTCGGTACAGCTTCAGTCTGCCGGGTTTACCGTGTTAATGGCATACGGCGGGCAGGAGGCGCTTGATATGGCAGTAGCACACATGCCGGATTTAATCCTTCTTGATATAATGATGCCTTATATGGATGGATACGAGACATGCCGGCGTCTGAAGGCCAACCCATTAACGGCGGGTATTCCCGTGATTTTCATAAGCGCCCTGACAGATGTGGCCGAAAAGGTCAATGCGTTCAAATGCGGAGGTGTTGACTATATCTGTAAACCTTTTCAGAAGGAGGAGGTCATCTCACGCGTGGGCACGCACCTGAATTTGTACTTTCTGCAAAGGTCATTAAAAGAAAAGGTGGAAGAAGAGACCGCTAAACGCCGAAGCGGTGAGCAGATGCTCATACAACAGTCCAAAATGGCGGCAATGGGTGAAATGCTTGGCATGATAGCCCATCAGTGGAAGCAGCCGTTAAATGCAATCTCCGCAACGGCGCAAGACATCGAAGACGCCTTTATTCATAATGAGCTTGACATAGAATATCTGCATTCCTCAGTAATTACAATAACGAATCAAACTGACTTTATGCTTAGGACAGCCGACGATTTCAGAAATTTTCTTCGTCCTTCTAAAGAAAAGATTCTGTTTAATGTAAAAGACGCGGTCGAAGAGGTAATCTTCATGTTCTCCCCCTATTTCGCTAAAAGCGGCATCGGCCTTAACCTTGGGTTTACAGGGGAGGAGTTCAGCGTAACCGGCTACCCAAACGAATTCAAGCAGGTCATATTAAACCTTATAAGTAATTCAAAGGATGCGATACTCAGCCGCAAGGACAAAGGAACTGCAAATAAGATTGACATAACAGTTCGCAAAGACGACAGGATAGCAATTACTATACGCGACACCGGAGGCGGCATCCCCGAAGACATAATCGGCAGGATATTCGACCCATATTTTACAACGAAGACACCGGACAAGGGCACGGGCATAGGCCTGTACATGTCTAAGACTATAATAGAGGCCAACATGGGCTGGCGGCTGTCAGTATCAAACATAGAGGGCGGCGTCGAGTTCAGGATTGACACATGATAAAGTCTAAAGATTAAAAATTAAGGCTATTATGACACAGTCTGTTCTCAGTAATGCATGAAAATTCGCACCATGTACGCGGCATAAAATATACCGCCTATCAATAATGTCCAACCCGGCAGCGTCTTCTTTATTTTTACCGTAATTATTATCACGGCGGCCATAGCTATGGCTATCATGATGTTCAATAGTTCTGTATGTCCCAGTGTCCAGTGGGTGAAGACCATGCCAATTGAGAGGGGTATTGTGGATTGAAATATCATCGCCCCTGTGATATTTGCCATCGCAAGCGTATCCTTGCCTTTGACTGTCCATGTAATGGAGTTATATTTCTCTTCAAGCTCCGTTGCTATTGGGGAGATGATTAATGAGAGAACAAGGGAGGATATGCCTGATTTAATAGAAACTATTGTAATACATTCGATAAAAATATGCGCACCAGCAATGATAAATAACAGGCCAATGACTATTTGAACGACCATGTTTGCCAGAGTCCTGGAGCATCCCAAATAACAGTTAAAGTACAATTTCTCTTCATACTCTTCCCCCTCTTCGGCTTCATGGCTTAGTGTTATCTTACAAAACACCGCATAGACGATTATCAAGCCCAGCGCCCCAAGATACTTAATTACGGTGTTTCCCCATAGGCTGACCATCAGGACTAAAACCATCGTGGGAATAAAAAAACTTAAATCCGTTACGAGGGTATTGATGTTGGCATAAAGCAACGGCCTTTTCCTGTCTTTTTTTAGCCATAAGATAAAGACAGTCACACCAAGGAAAAACATAGCCAGCGTAGAAAGCATAAAAGGCGCCCCTAAAATCGCCCCCACTGCAATCCCTTCACTGTGTTGTTTTGCGCCGGAGATTAAGGCAAAAATCGGAATAAGCGTCTCGGGAAGGGCTGTCCCCACGGCGGCCAAGATACCTCCGGCCGCCGCATGGGATAAATTCATATGCCGCCCCAGGTTCTCTACACCGTTTGCAAATAACTCACATCCGCCTAATATTATGGCCATACACAGGATGATTATAAGAACCACCACAGGATACGATAACCCGGCATACGCGCGGGCTACATGTCTCAGGAAAAAAAACACACAGGCAAGGGATGCCAAAACGGCGGCAACCCCAGGGATGGGCCTCATAAACCGTCTTTTATAAACCGTACTCAGGCCAGCGCTTATTGACAAGGGCGGTAATTTCGGCAGACATCATTATATCATCCGGCCAATTGCGCGTAAACCCTTCAGAGGCAAGTTTTTTTGTCGCGTCTATGCCAATCTTGCCGCCATAGGCGGGTATCGCAGAGGCGTGTTCAAGCACATCAAGCGGGCCTTCCACAATGACGGTATCTCTCTTAGGATCAACATTGTTTCCTATTCTCCAGACGACCTCTGACGGGTTTTGAACGTCCACCCACTTGTCCACAATGACAATCATCTTGGTAAAACTCATCTGCCCCATACCCCACAGGGCATACATCACCTTTCTGGCGTGCCCGGGGTAACGCTTGTCTATTGAGATAAGGGCTATGTTATGAAACACACCCTCCAGCGGCAGGTTCATATCGACAATTTCGGGGAGCTGTTTTCTGAGCAGCGGCAGAAAAATCCTCTCTGTCGCCTTCGCAATAAAACAATCCTCCATAGGAGGTTTCCCTACGATAGTGGCCGGATATATGGCATTTTTCCTGTGGGTGATACACGTAAGGTGAAACACGGGGAACTCGTCCGCTAATGAGTAATATCCCGTATGGTCTCCAAACGGCCCCTCTGTCCGCCGTTCAAACGGCTCGACATAACCTTCAAGGACAAACTCGGCATTGGCTGGAACCTCAAGCGCCACGGTTTCACATTTAATAAGCTCAACGGGGGATTTCCTTAAGAACCCCGCAAAGAGCATCTCGTCTATGCCTTCAGGAAGCGGTGCGGTAGCGGTATAAAGCGTTGCAGGGTCTGTGCCGATTACAACGGCCACATCAAGGCGCCTTCCCAGTTTTTCCGCCTTTTTGTAGTGCCTCGCGCCGTCTTTGTGCATATGCCAGTGCATCCCCGTTGTGCTGTCGTCATAAACCTGCATCCTGTACATGCCGCAGTTTCTTTCTCCAGTCTCGGGGTCTTTGGTAAACACCATCGGCAGTGTAATAAATCTGCCGCCGTCCTTTGGCCATGTCTTTAAAATCGGCAGGGCAAACAGCGACGGGTTATTTTTTATTATCACATCCTTACACTGCCCGTGTTTGACGTATGAAGGGAAAAAATCAGCAAGGCGTTTTAACATCGGCAGCGCCCTCAGTTTATCAATAAAATTGGTGGGAATTTCAGGCTCTAAGAATTCGATGATCTCCTTCCCTATTGAGTCGATTGACTCAACGCCAAGGGCAAGGCACATCCTCTCATAAGAACCAAACAGGTTTACCGCGCACGCAAACTCAGAACCCTTACAGCGCTCAAACAATAGCGCCGGGCCGCCGGGCTTCACAATGCGGTCATTGATCGCGGCAATCTCAAGCATAGGGTCAACCTCTGCCTTCACGCGCCTAAGCAGGGCCTTCCTTTCCAGCATCTTTATAAAATCACTCAAATCTTTATATGCCATATTAATCAGCCTGAAACAACCGGTTTCATTATAGCACAAAGGTATTGTCTTAAAACATAGGGGTAGTCAGGGCAATCGCATTAGAAACATCCTCTTCTGGATTCCCGCTTTCGCGGGAATGACAGACAAGGCAGAACAAATGAACACCTAATTTTGTCATTCCTGCGAAAGCAGGAATCCAGTAACCCAGCTACTGGAGCTATCTGCCAGCCTGAATGCGGAATTAGCGTGTGCCTTGATTTATGATGGTATAAACTGATATGATAGCGTATCTTAGGAGAACGCGAAGGAGGTAATAGTATGAACAAAATTGCAGTACACATTGTAGTCCTGGCGTCGATATGTTTGATAAGCACGGGAATTGCCTTCGGGGCAGAGGCCGGCGGCCATGTAGTCAAAAGGAACGCGGCTGGCGGTGTCAGCGGCGGCTCAATTCGTGGCTTTAAAGGGGCAAGTGGCGGGGCTGCCACTATGAAGGGGTTCGCAACCGACGGGAAGGGAAATGTAGCCGGCGGAAGCGCTGCAGCCGTTAGTACCCCCTCGGGCACTAAGGCTGCACGCGCGGGAATGTTCACACGCAGCAGCGACGGCACGATCAACCACAGAAGCGGCATGGCCGTAACCGGCCGCAGGGGCAGTGCCGCATCCTCAGGCAGCGCCGCCAAAGACTCCTCCGGCAATGTCAGCGGTGAACGCTCCACCTCTGCCACCTCTTCAAGCGGCTCTTCCTATCAGGGCAACACCACATACAACCAAAGCACAGGAGTTTCCCACTCTGGCACATGCAAGGATGCAGCCGGCAATGTAGTTTCATGTCCCAAATAAACCATAGAACTCATTTTTAAGTATGTGTGCAAGTATTCGGACGTATGTTCGAATACTTGCGAATTGGGAAAGTGGGTACTAAGCCTTGCTATGTAGCAAGGCTTAGTACATTAAATCTTTTAAAGCGGGAGAAAACCGCAAAAATAGGCGTTAAAAACAAAAGACTTAAAGACGGTTGGAGTGATAGCTACATGTGAAAAATCATCTTTGCTGGAATGCGCTTGCCCTGTAGGGGGTGGGGTTGTGCCCGCGCACCCCGGCCTTTACCGGAGTGTGCGTCGGCTGATTTAAAAAACCCTACAAATTGTTATTAGCCTTGCTTGAGGGTGTTGAGAGTCTGAAGCATTTCGTTTATGGTCTGTATGCCCTTAGAGTTCGCCTCAAATGCCCTCTGGTATGTTATCATATTGACGAATTCAGTGCTGAGGTCAACATTGCTTGACTCCAGCGAACCGGAAACTACTCGTCCAAGTCCGTCTGACTTAGCTACGTTGATAATCGCTGTGCCTGAACTCTTTGACGCTTCGTAGAAGTTGCCACTGATTTTAGTAAGGTCAGTAGGGTCATTGAAGCGCGCTAACACTATTTGGCCAAGCGTACTTATTTGTCCGTTTGAAAGCGTGGCGGTGATCATTCCATCATCGGCGATAGCAACACTTTTTACAGAACCTGCCGCGTAACCGTCTTGTGACGAGTTCAGCATTTGGTTGTTTTCAGCAACCTGTGTGCTGCCATTAAGCCCTGTACCGCCTTCGTTTGTCGAGGTTCCGTAATCAAACACAATACCTTGTGGAACTGTCACTGAGGAGTCGAAATTAAAGAGTGTGGTCGGATCAACACTTGACGTAGCCGAAGCCCCGTCGCTTACCAGCTTGCCGTTCGAATCAAACGAGAGGGTCTGCGCGGTGCCTGTTGCCATTGTAAGTGTGGGACTTGATGAGGTGTCTGATGTGCTAGTGTGGGCAGGATAGGCATAGTGAACCTGCCACGAATTATCAGCGACCTTTGTAAAATATGCCGTAACCTGGTGAGAGCCTCCCTGAGAATCATAAACCGTTGTCGTATTGGAGTAGTTATAATTTCCAGGGTCATTGTTGACACCGTCGCCGTTACGATCCAGTGTAAACGCGGCGGAGATAACCGAGGCCTGTGAATTAAGATTGACCCCAGTTGTAACGGTACTCGTTGGTTTTGCCGTAGATACATTGCCTTGTATCCTGATGCTGGTCAAAATACCATTATCAGTGTTAGAATTTGTAGCGTTAACATCGGTACCCATATATCCCTGAACCCTCATTCCAGAAGAAGTTACGAGGTAACCGTTTTGGTCGACATTGAAATTCCCCGCCCTTGTGTACTCGGTTACTCCGGATGAAGGGTCTTTAGTTACAAAGTATCCCGAACCGTCTATCGCCATATCATATGTATTACCAGTGCTTATCAGAGAACCCTGTGTTAGTAACGTACTTATGTTCATTATTTGGGTGCCGCTTCCAACCTGTCCACCTGAGTTACCGACATACTGGCTAAGCACATCTCCAAAGTTAGCTCTGTTGGACTTATAACCTGTCGTGTTCATATTGGAAATGTTATTACTAATAACATCCAAACCTGTACTGGTGTTGTTCATTCCGCTTACTGCGCTCCACAGTGATGATATCATGGTATTAACCCTCCGTTATAATAAGTTTTATGCAGTCGTATTAGTTGTACTGCCGCTTGTATTGCTGCCTGTGCCGTTGCTTGTGCCGGCAGTAGAATTTATCTGTTTTACGTTAATCATCTGCACACTGCTTCCGTTACTGAGTGTGAGATAAGTGACGCCGCTGTCGAACTTTACACCGGTTACTGTTCCGGAAGTGCCGTCATTCATGATAACGTTCTTGCCTATAAGACCTGCTGACGCGAGGTTATTTAACGAGTTTGAATACGCGTTGAGGTCCTTCATGCTCGTGTTCATATTCGTTAAGTCCTGAACTTCAGTAAATTGAGCGAGCTGGCTTGTGAAATTGTTCGTGTCCATTGGGCTCATAGGGTCCTGATTTTGTATCTGTGTCATGAAAAGCGACAGAAAGTCCGTCATGTTGCCGCCAAAAGCGGAAGTGCTGTCTGTACTGGACGATGATGTAGTGCCGGATGTCGATGACGTGCTGCCCGTAGCCGATGTTGAACCAGTAGTTGACGTTGAACCAGTAGTCGACGACGACGAACCTGATGTTGCCGCGGCAGTCGCGGTTCTTTTTGCGGAATAATAATTTCCCATTGTACTTGTTGCACTTGCAACGCCGACTGATGATAATCCCATAGTTTCCTCCTTATTTACGTTATCTCTTTATGCAAAAATACTTATGCCATCATTTATCTTATATCCGGTCTTTACATACCCCGCAATGGGAACCGGCTGTATCTGCCTTTCTTCTTTCGGACTTTTATTAGGGCTGTTTTCGTTTTTTCCTTCTTTATAATTCCCGCCTCTATCTTTAAGAGAAACAGTAAAACCTCCTACTGTAAGGCCTTCTTTTGTGAGCGCGTTGACTATCTCGTGCAGATTTTTCTCTATAATTCCCTTTGCCGACGCGTCAGAAGCGCTTATGGTTGCATTTAAAACCCCTTTTTCGACATTTACACGGATGTCAAGCTTTCCTATGCCGTCCGGCTCAAGTTTCACCTCTATGGACGTGTCGCCTTTCCTCATGATCGTAAACTTATTGCCATTTAGTTCAATGGTCTTTGATGCGCCGACCGCGAGCTTCTCGCCCGTATCGGGCGCATTAGTGGCCTGGCTATGGGCAGCCTTCCCCACTATTTCGTGAAATGGCTGCTGATTCTTGTCAACCGTAATGGAGGCAGTGCTGACGCCTTCATCCTGTTTAGAATTGCTGCTTTTCGATGCTATCCCCTTAATAGCGTCAGACGTGTCCTTTGAGGACATATCGTGCTTAGATAACTGCGCACCGTTTGAGTCTGCAAGATTTACTTCCAACAAATTGCTGTCCGGGGCATTTGCGTTTGATGATACATCCTTAATGGCGCCAGACGTGTCCTTTGAGAACAAATCGCGCTTAGAGTGCCGGGCACCGTTTGAATCTGCAAGATTTATTTCCTGCGGCTTGTTATCCGAAGTTTTTACGTTTAAGGCCTTCATTGCAGTGGTTATCATCTCAGGAGCTATAGTTTTACCAGTCATAATCTCAGGAGTTATTGCCTTAGCAGTTTGCATCTCAGGGACATTAATCTCCGGGGTCTTCGTCTCTGGGGCGCCCGTGTTTTGCGAGCCGGACTGAGGGGCAAGTTTAGCAAATGCCTGCTCTATAGCGTCCAACGCAAGATTGTCTTTATCAGTTTTTGCATCAGGTTTTGTTTCCGGTTTTGT
>JADFXO010000064.1 GCA_015233485.1 Nitrospirota bacterium | reverse complement strand
CATTTCTAAAACGGCCGCAAACACAGGGCAACTGGCTAAGGACGCTGGAGATGTGCTAACCGTAACACCGCCGCCAATAGCGTGGGGGGCAAAACCGCCCCACAGGGACAGAGGGCAATGCACAAACTGTCACAAGATAATCTGACATACGCGCAGTGCTACGCCTGCGAGAGAAAGGCCAGCGGCATAGCCGTCGGCTCTAATCTCCTGCTGGCGGTGTTTAAGCTGATTGTAGGCGTCATAAGCGGCAGTAAGGCCGTCATTGGTGATTCCTTATATTCGTTCAAGGATTTCTTAACGTCGCTTGTGGTGTTAGTCGGGGTAAAAATATCCGGCAAACCCGCGGACGACGACCACCACTACGGCCACGGCAAGATAGAGTTCGTCGCAATCTTCCTGATAAGCCTGCTGATAATAATCGGCACGCTGTTCTTGTTCATTCACTCGGTAAAGGATGTGTGGGGGGCGTTTCATGGCACGGTAAAACCGCCCAAGTTCATAGCCTTCTGGGCGGCGATAGTGTCGGTTATCGCCAATTACAAACTGTTTTCATATCTGCACTGTGTGGGGCAGCGGCGCGGCAGCCCCGCAATGCTTGCCAATGCCAAACACAACCATTCCGACGCCGTCTCCAGCGCCTTTGTGGCGGGGGCAATAGTGCTCACAAGGTTTGGGTTTTTCTTTGCCGACCCTCTGGCTGCCGTCATAGAGACGCTTGACCTTATCAGACTTAGCGCCTCGATGCTCAATGATTCCTTGAAGGGGATAATGGATTCCTCTATAAGTCCGTCTGTCATACGGCAGATGAACCACTTTGCAATGCTTGTCCCCGGAGTTAAACGGGTAGCCTCGATAAACGCGAGGAAGGTAGGGCAGGGCATATGGGTGGAGATAGTGATAAAGGTTGACCACGGCAAGACGCTTGACCACGGCTATATGATAGGCCGCCAGGTGGAGGAGACGCTTATGAAACGCGTCGATAATATAGTGGGAATTAATTTGGCCATAGAGCCGTACATGCCATGAAGGTGGAGGTTAACAGCTGAATGGAAAATATAGATTGGTTTGATAAGCTACTGACCGTCTCGGGGACGTACCTGCCGTCTATCAGGCGGGAGGTCAAAGAGATGATAAACGAATATGATTTAATGCACGGCGGCACGAAGCCGCACAAGTACATAGCGTACGCCGTTGGCAGTAAGTTAATTAAGAACGCGGCCATAAAGGCTGGCGGCATAGGCGGCCTGACGTCGGTGCCGGCAACGCTTCCCGTAGTGGGGACGTTTGGTACGGCGCTGATAGGTGGCGCAGTTGACCTTGTCCTTGTGTTAAGGATGCAGATAGAGCTGTGCTATGCCCTGTCAGTGGCGTATGACGTTAATATGGACGATGATGAGCTGAAGGCGGCGGCGCTGGCGCTGGTGGGATTTTCGGGTTCCGCGGCGGCGGCAAAGGCGGCAACAGCCGGCGTGTTGAGAAAAACTGTGGACGCGCTTGCCTCTGATTACATAAAGACCGGACTGGCAAGGGCAACCTCCGAGGTAGCTGAGAAACTTGTCCCCCGGCTTTTGAGCAAATGGTACAGGTTAATACCCCTGCTGGGCATCCCGATTGGTGTATCGGTAAATGTGGCAACCACTATGATGATAGGAAATCAGGCAAGGAAATACTTCAGCACGTGGATAGATGATGACGAACTGGGCAGATATGAAAGTGAATGATGACAGCGAATAATAAAGGAATAAAATACCTGTTATATGCCGCCGGGGCATTGCTGGTGATAAGGATTGTCTCGGATATATTTCTGTATAACAGACTAATCGACGAGGAGCACTTTTTGCATATATCGCATGGGCAGCTTGAAATTGAGCTTCAAAAGCGCAAAAATATATATAAAAAGGCCGCATTTGCCGTGGACACATACGTGGAAACAGAGAAAAGGCTCTTTAACCTGCTTATCGAATTAAATGGCGCAATCAGAGTTGGTGCCGGTATCAACATTGCCGGATCACCCGATACTAAGCCCAATACTAAGAAAGCGCAGGACGAATTGGCATATCTCATAAGCAGACTGAAGGCGCTTGCCGAGGCCTCGCCAGACCTGAAGGCCAAGGGGCCTTACATATATTTCATGGAGACCATCTGGAAGGCCGAGCAAGGCGTGGTGCTGGCAAGGCTGCACTATAATGACGCCGTTGCACAGTACAATATTTTTTTGAGGCTGTTCCCGTATAATCTCGCGGCAGCGGCGCATGGTTTTAAGAAGGCGCAGTTCAACGCCGCGGACAAGGGGGCGGACATTGTGCCGGTGGTTGCAAGGCTGGACTTTACTACAACAATGTTTGGCAAGGGAGACAAATGAAGTATCCTGAGTGTACGAGATGTGGCAAGTGGTCGCCGATACTGAGCGCGATGGGGAATTTTGCCATGTCTATCTTTAAATTCGTGGTGGGCGGCCTTACCGGAAGTAAAGGGTTGATGGCCGACGGGGTTCATTCCATAGCCGATACGGTGTCGTCGCTGTTTGTACTCATAGCGCTGAGGATATCGGGTAAGCCCAAAGACGCCGGCCACCCGTATGGGCACGGCAAGGTGGAATATATAAGCACTATCTCGGCAGCCCTTTTCATATTCCTGTGTGCCAGCTTGATTTTGGTTGACGCCCTGCACAGTTTTAGAGACGGCTCACACGCAATCCCAGGCAACGCCGCCCTTCTTGCGACTATTATATCGTTATTTTACAGCTATCTCATGTACACGTCAAACACATGCGCGGGGACACAGCTAAACAGCCCGGCGATGCTTGCCGACGCGGCGGAGAGTAAGGCCGACAGCCTTACAAGTGTGGCGGTGCTCCTTGGCCTGATAGGCACTAAGCTGGGCTTTATATATTCGGATACAGTGGCAGCCCTGGTTGTGTCGATATTTGTGTTTCATATAGGTGTTGAGATGTTTATGAAGGGCGTACACGGCCTGATAGATATATCAATGGACAGGGACACGCTTGAGGATATAAAAAACATCTGCCAAAGGGTAAGGGGAATCGAGGGCGTGCGGGCGATACGCTCACGGTGCATGGGGCAGAAGTGCAGCGTGGACATAGACATAGAGGTATCGCGCACGTTTACCGTCTTAGAAACCCATACGATGGTAGAGCAGGTCAAGGCGATAATACTCAATAAGATAGAGGGCCTCGACGGCGTGTTCGTAAGGGCGTATCCGATTGAAAAGTGGAGGTTTTGGAACTGATGCTCATATCTGTGCTCATATCTGATTTTTCGGGAACGTTGGCTGCAATCTTATTTATCATAGCCAACGCGTACTACCCGGCTAAGATAATAACGAGGCAGCTGTTGGGCAACACAAAGGAGATAGCGCAATTTTTTCAGGGCTACCTGAAGGTACACATCCTGCTTAACCTTCTGGGGCTGTGGATTACGCTTTTCCACGGCCACTATGCCGACGAGAGGAATGTCATACTGCAGATGTCATTTTTAGTTACGGTATGGCTTTCGGTAGTGGGCGCTATGATGTATTTTAAATGGCCGTACAGGTATTACAGGGAGATGAAACTGGTACATTCGCAGCAGCTGATGTTTTATGTGTGGATTGTGCTGATTATTGTGGGACATTCAATAATATGAAGGTGCTTGAGGAGGTTTAGTGTATGGGGATTAACGTGGATACAGGGGATTTGAAGGTGTTTCTGAAGGCGGTGTCGATAAAAGGAAAGATGTTTATGGACTCGCTTGTAAACGGCTACAACAAGATGTTGCAGCTAAATCCCGCGGACGCCAGAGGCATTTATATGGGTGTGGGAATCAAATTGAGAGATAAAGGGGACTATGAAGGCGCCATAAGGAGTTTTAAAAAGGTGCTGGATGTGGATACCGTAAACGCGGAGGCGCTGTACGAGATAGGCAGGACATATCTGAAGGTTGGCCTTCCGAACGAGGCCATAGAGTCCCTTGGCAGGGCGACGAATTTAGATAGAAGCTCTGCCCTGAGCTTATTCTACTTAGGATCGGCCTATTTCATGGTTGACGATAACCCCAAGGCGCAGTGGGCGCTCCTTGAGGCGATAAAGTTAGACCCGTCCTATGCCGAGGCATACTACAAGCTGGGCCTCGTCTATGACAACATGTCAGACTACGATAACGCCATAGAGTCATACAAGAAGGCGGTCTCCATTAAGCCGAATCTCATCAGGGCATACCAGAGCATCGGGCTTGCCTATGAGGCAAAGGGGCAGAGGGAGGAGGCGGTAAAGTATTTTAAGAAGGCGCTGGAGAATGAGGAGAAGGCCGTTTAACTGGAAAATAACGATGGGATACCCATTGAAAAATATAAATAATTTAACTAAAGGAGTATAAATATGCTGAGTATAGTGTTTGGTTTGATAGCAATGTGTCTTGGCCTTTGGGGCATGGTGACGTATTGGTGGTATGTGGTGGATGTGTTTTTGGCCTTACTGCCGGTCGCTCTGCTGTTCGGTGGTTTTGTTGCATTGGTTGCGGGTATAAGAAACACGGGATTGAAAGCGAAGGTCAAAAATTTCAACGGGAAGATGCCTCATGACGAAACTGCTAGCGAAAGAGACCGATAGGAGAACAATATGGCAGAGACTAGAAACGATTATAAACAAAACGACTCAAAGGGATATTCGCCGCAGCAGCCACAGGTGAGCTGTCCAAGGAGTTTTAGACCCTGGATATGGACGCTTGTACTTCTGGCAGTAATCACCCTTGGCTGGACATTGTTTGAGAGCTACAGGGAAGGCGGCATAGTAAAGAATTTGATTGACGCGGAAGACATTAAAAAAGTGATAAACAATAAGATCACCGGCACAGTTTCCCCTGATAAGTATTACAGTACGGTAGCCGCGCCGACCGTTGTTAACACGGTACAGGATAGTTACCACAATATAATCGAGACGGTGAGGCCGGCGCTGATAAGCATAGACGTAGTGGTAAACGCCGCTCAGCCAACAGACCCGGCCCCTGCGGCTGCCCCACAGGCGCAGAATAACCTTGGTTTGGTAGCCGGCGTACCCGTAGAAAACTACACAAGGGTAGGGTCGGGCGTAATTGTCGAGCCTGCCGGGTTTGTGTTGACCAGTTTTCATGTAATCGAAGGCGCCGCGTCATTTAAAGGCACGGTTTACGGTGCGGGCGGGGCAAGGGAATATCCAATGAAGGTCGTAAATGTGGATAAATCCACTGATTTGGCCCTTCTTCGGCTCGTTGGCGACGGGCCGTTTCCAGCCGCGGTCTTAGGGGATTCCGATGTTGTGAGATCAGGCGATGTTGTCCTTGCTATGGGTAGTCCATTCGGATTTGACCAGACGATAACCTCCGGCATAATCAGTGGCCGAAACCGCTCAATAAGCATAGGCGGCAAAGTCTATGAGGGGATGTTCCAGGCAGATACCCCGATAAACAAGGGCAACAGCGGCGGCCCTCTGGTAAATGCCAGAGGCGAGGTGGTAGGTATAAACACGGCGATATATTCACCGACGGGGTCTTTTAGCGGTATCGCGTTTTCAATTCCCGTCAATTTGGCCTCGACACTGGTCGCAGGCGTTGTGGACTTCAATAACACGCCCACACAGGCGGCGGCAGGACAGATAGCGGCCTGGTCAAAACAGGGCAGACAAATCGGCAACTCATTCAAACTTCCAAACGGGCAGATGCTCCAGCCTCCTCACCAGTACAGGGGCAGGTGCATAGACTGCCACCCGCAGCTATGTCCGTCGAGGCAGGCAGGCGGCGCCGCGGCCGGGGCGATTGCCGTGGCGGCAGGGCAGCAGGGCGCTGATCCATTTTTTGGCGCGGTGCTGCTGGATGTTGACGCAGTGGTTGCGAAGCAGTTTAATCTGGCACACGCGGGCGGCGTATTGGTTGACACCGTGTTTGCCGGCACTCCGGCCAGTGATGCCGGTATCAAAAGGGGCGACATTATTATGAGACTTGACGGGCAGCGCGTGATGGCGGTTGCTGATTTCAAAAAGACGCTGGCCGCAAAAAAGGTTGGCGCTAAATTCGACCTAGCCATGTTAAGTGGCGGTCAGAGAAAGACGGTAAAACTGCGCACAGGCCCGTATCCTCCGCAGTTGCCTCAGTTGCCTCAGGCAAAACAGCCGAAGGAGTTTGATTGGCTTGGAGCTGAAATATCCCCCTTGCTTACCGCGCTTCAAGGCTACACGACGGGTGTCTATGTGGCCGACACGGGCGGGGTGCTTGCGGCATCGGGCGTTGCGCGCGGTGATGTCATAAGGGCGGTAAACAATCAACCCGTAAACGATATGATGTCCTTTATTAAGATTGCGCAAAAGGCAAACCCGGTGGAGGGGATACTCCTTGATATAGTACGCTCCGGGCATCCTATGTTCGTAACGGTCAAAGGGTAACGGTTATATGACTGAGAATGACCAGCTAAACGATATACTGAAGAAGGTCTATGCAAAGGACCTTGGGCTGCTTGGGGATGTGCCCCAAGTCAGCATGAGGAGAAAGGGGCCGCTTGTGAGGCTTTCAGAAAAGGCGTGGACGAAGCAGTCCGCAGCGATAAAGATCGCTATTGTGTCCCTTGTCCTTGCGGCGCTCTGCGGCGCAGTCTATTACTATAACTATTTCACGATAAACGTGTATCAGGCACTGATGGAAAAGGCACACATAGAGGCGCAGCTGCAAAGGCGGGCAGACCTTATTCCAAACCTTATCATCAGCGCCAATAACTACATGAACTACGAAAAGACATTGTTCGGCCATGTGGCGGAGGTAAGGAGCGCGGTTAAGACGCTGGAGCTTCAGGCGCTGGAGAAATCGGCGAAATCAGCAGCGTCAGGGGATTCGCCTGGGAAGGCGGACGCCCTTGCCGACAGTAAGGCCTTGTTGTCGAAATTTCAGGCGGTTGCCGAGGCATACCCCGCGCTGAAGGCCTCAGAGGCGTATAACACCCTGATGAGGGAACTCTCAGACACGGAGACGAAGATAGCCGAAAGCCGTATCAGCTATAACAGGATAGCGAATTTCTACAACTCCAGATTAAAGATGTTCCCTGGGAATGTCTATAACATGATTTTCAGATTCGAACCGTTGCCGGTATCCGGCTCGATAGCGGGCGCTGCAAAGGCGCCGCAGGTGCACTAATGCCAATGAGATTGACTCACGCAGAGGGTCCTCTGGATTCCTGCTTTCGCAGGAATGACAGACAGGGCAGGACAAATGAACATCTCAGTCTGTCATTCCTGCGAAAGCAGGAATCCAGTTTTTTTTTATTAATGGAGCTAACCACATGGCAATTAAATGGAATCTGAACGAGGTTTGAAATGTTATCGAACGAACTGATAAATAGGGCTATGAGCCTTGGCGCAAACGAAAAGAACGCGTTTCTGGAGAAACTCCTCGTGGCCGTAGGTAATCTGGAGGAGACAGTTGTTTCAAAAAAGTCCGTATCCGATAGCCTGATGGCGCAGTCACGCGCGGCAACTGATGAGATTAAGAAGATTCTCACCGACAACGTCCTGCGTCTTGAAAAGAAAAACGTAGAGCTAAGAAAGAAAATCAACGACATTATGAAAGATACCAGCAAACTGGACGAACTCAATGCGTCGATGAAAGCGCTCGCTGGTGAGCATCAAATATTGAAGGCCGCGTACGAGCGTGTGCTGAAAGAAAAAAACGAGGCCGACAATAGACTCGCCGTCATTCAGCAGCAATGGGAAACCTTTATGCGGGGTGTTTAACTATGCCGGGATTTGCCGACATTGATAAAACAGCCGGCCCGCGCCTGTCCCCGGACAATGTAGTCCTTACAGGCGAGATAGCGGAGCTGCGCACGAAACACGCCATGTTGTCTAAAGAACTCAACGAGTTAACAGCAGCCCTTGCCCTGGCCAATACGCAATTCACCGAAGGCACGGACAGGATTCGTATCTTTAACATAGAGATGGCAGTGTATGAGAAAGAGATGAAGGAGACGCAGGGGCACATCTTCGCGCTGAAAAAGAGACGGGCTATGGCAGTCACCGCAAGCGGCGTTGAACAGGAGTTCAACAGGCAGGAAAAGATTTTAACAACCCTGGGGGCAAAACAAAGAGAGTTAAATAAACTCCTCATAGAAATAGAATCCAACACAAAGCTGTTTGACCAGACCCTTGCCGATAAGACCGCGGTGGTGGAAAGGTTGTCGTTGACAATCAGCGATATGCAGCCCAGGAGGAAGGCACTCGTTGTGGAGGTCGCAGAGCTTGAGGCCGCGGCGAAGATATTCATAGAGGCGGAGCGGTTGTCAGGGGAGCTTGGCACGCTTACCACCGGCATAACTGCGCACACAAACGAGATTAACGGTCTAAAAGCCTTTGTGGCGGAGGCTGAGCCAGAGGCTGCGGCGCTTCAAGCACAGATCAGTGAGTTTGAACAAAGCCTTGCCGCCCTTGAACAGGCGAACAAGGAAATAAAAGAACTCACCGCCCAAAAGGCGTCACTTATAGGGGAAGTCGAGCGCCTTGAGGACAAGGAGAGTGCGCTAAGTCTCGATTCTGGCAAGCTGCAAAGGGAGTTGGATAAACAAACCGAGATACTAAAAGACCACAAGGCAGTCAATGAGACGAACAGGGGCAACGTCCCCGCGCTTGAGAAAGAGCTGCTGACGTATAACGAAAGGATTGCCGGGGCCAAGATAAATCTGACCAAACGCGGGGAATCGAAAAGGAAAAAAGACATGGAGTTGGACAATTTCGAAAAGGCCCTTGCCACAAAGTTGAGACTCGAAAGTGAACTTCTGAATATAGAGGAGGGTACAGCAGCCCTCGGTGAAATTGTGAGGTCGACGCTATGACAGCTAAATTAATGGAAGAACATACGACTTATACAAAGCAAGACATGGTTAAACTGATTAACGAGGTTGGCACAAACCTTGTCCTGAAAAAGGATAAGATTTCGTTAGAGACTGATATTCAGAGAAAACAGCATGAAATCGAATACAAAAAGGAATACTTTGAACGGGTACAGAAAAAATTGGCGGAGTGCAACTCAGTCCTATGCAATATGGAAGACCGCTCAAGGGAAATCAAAAAACAGATTGAACAGTTTAAGACAGAAAAAGACGCCGCCATAAGAGAACTTGACCAAATCCTCGACTTGGAAAAGAAGGCCGCAGTCCTGCAGCAAAGGAACTCCGGCATAGACACACTTACAGAAAGAGTCAGGGCGCTTGAGCTAAAGATAAACAAGCTGACACCGGAGTATGAAGAGAAATTAAAAGAAAAAGAAAGGCTTGACGGTGAGCTAACTCAAAAAGAAGATATTTTTCGCTCTCTGAACGCCGAATACGAATTGCTCATAAACCGAAGAGAACACCTTTTTACAAAAATTCCCTCAGGAGATAAACTTGCCGACAGGCAAAACGAGGCTGAGCGCTCTATCGTAGAAAATACCGCCATGATTAATCAGGCAAAGGGACAACTCAATGCCCTTGACAACGAGCTGCCGTCGCTAAGGACAAGCGCCGATACGCTGAGACAAAAGAAAGAGACTCTCACCGCCCTCAGAGATAATCTTCAAGGCAGGATTGCAGAGATGACCTCAGCAGACAGCAAAGAAGACCTGATTGCGGAGATAGAAAATCTTACGGCGAAAAGAGATAAATTGACAGCCGTGGTTGATGATAGCGAAAAGAAGGTAGCAGAGCTGTCAGCCTCATTAACGGCGGCAGAGAATTCAATAAAGAACGAAGAGGAATTCAGCTCACATTACGCCACTCTAAACACAGCAATTGAGACAGCGAAGGCCGAACTCTCAGATGCTGAAAATCAACTGCAGGGATTGGATGTGGACGAGGAGGCCAACGAAAAACTTATAAAGGTGCTCGGCCCGATAAACGACTATGCGGGAAGCATAAACGCCATATTGGTCAAGCTCTCGCAGGAGTATAAGACTGCCGTGGAAAAACTAATGCTTGCCATAGAGAAAGAGGTACAATGAGGAAAATGGCCGCCAGGCGGTGCGTTCTTATCTTAGCCCTTATGGGGGCGGCGGCGCTTATGAGTGGTTGCGCGTTTGCGCGTCCTGACGCTCAACATGATATGATACGGGGATTTTTCGGTGTTGTTCCCGTTGTGCTGACGGGGGTGTTTGTGGGTCTTGCCGGTACGCTGGTAGGGGCTGGAGGCGGGTTTATACTCGTTCCCATACTATTAATTATGTACGGATTTACGCCGCAGCACGCCATAGGGACATCAACGGCGGTTGTATTTTTGAACGCGCTTTCGGGTACGTTTGCTTATATGTCGCAAGAGAGGATAGATTACGGGCTTGGGGTTAAGTTCTCGGTAGTGGCCGTCCCTGGTGTGGTGATTGGGGCAATTCTCTCGCAACAATTTAATATGGTGGTGTTTTCTGTGATTTTTGCCCTTCTTTTGATGGCCGTCACTTATACACTTATCTTTGTCGATGAGTTTTATCTTGTGTGCTCGAAATCGCAAACAGAGCCAAGTACGCGCGTGGTATATGACTCAACCGGCGAGACACACACATACAGCCCGGATATGGCGGTGGGATTTGGCGGGAGTTTTCTGGTGGGAATCCTCTCAGGGCTTTTGGGGGTAGGGGGCGGCCTGATGCACGTGCCGTTGATGAGTTTTATAGGCATTCCAATTCATATAGCGGCGGCAACGTCTCATTTTATCATATTGATAACGAGTTTCTTTGGCGTGATGATATTTGCGGGACTAAAGACCATAGATCTTGACTATACGGTATTTCTTGGGATTGGCACGATACTTGGCGCGTACTATGGCGCGAGGCTCGCGCTAAACGTACACCCTGAGGTTATCAAAAGGGTTATCGCGGTATTATTGCTTGTTGTTTCGGTAAAACTGATTTTGGGTATAATCTAAAATATTGTACTTGAGGAGGGATTAAATATGGAAATGGAAGAGGTAAAAAGAAAAGGTTTGTGGGGCGGCGTGGCAAAGGCGCTTAACGCGGCCGGAGCGGCAACGCTTAAGTCCTTTGACTATACGGTGGATTTGTTTACTAAGACGGCCGACGCCGTAAAAAAGGCAACCCCCGGCATAGTGGATTCGACCATTGATTTGTCTAAGAAGACCGCTGAGTTAATTGCCGGAGGTTTTGCGAAGATGGGTGAATACACAAGGCGAATTGATTTCGCCGCGGTTAAACTCAGCGCGGTAGATCCCGGCACGCCCGGCACTAAAGACGAGCTTAGAGATAAAATCACTGAATATGAGGGAAAGATAAAGAATCTCTATTTTGAAATCGGAAAGGAAGGCGCATCGGCCGATAAACTTGACTCCGACAACGTCAGAAATATGATAGAAGACGTCAGGGAGTTTGAGAGAGAGATACAAAGGCTGAGGGGCCGAATCTTAGAACTGGAAGAGATGAGACGAGAGGGCGGCCTAAAGAAATCTGAGGCCAGACGAGAACTCAAACTTGCGAAAAAGAAACAAAAATTGACCGAGGCCCAAGTTGATTCTCAGCTCAAATCAGCCATCGAAAAGGCGCTAAAACACGGCAAGTTTGAGACGGACAGCGACAAGGCGATATTCAATAAGATAGCCAACGACCTGCTTGACATGGAAATGGACGTAAAGATACTTGCCGCCACAGAACTGGGTAAAATGGGCAACAAGGCGGCAGTTGATGTGCTGTTGTGCGCCGTGAAATATGACAACCACTATCTGACAGCCGAGGTGATTAATTCCCTGATCAGCATAGCAGACCAGAGGGCAGTTGCATTATGTAAGGAAATGTCCTCCGGTTCAAACCATAAGGTACGCGCAAACAGCCTGCGAGGGTTGTATAAACTTGGCAAGGACGATGAGATAATCCCCTATCTCATGGATGCCTTAAAGGATGAGCACGCCGAAGTACGCCGCCAGGCGGTTACGTTTTTGGGCTGGAAAGACATCTCTGAGGCAGTGCCGGGGCTTATCCAGAGCCTCCAGGACAAGGATGAGCTGGTCAGGAAGGCAGCCGTATCGGCGCTTGCGAATATTAAAGACACATCCGCGGTGCTGCCGCTTATGAGAACGTTGGCAGACGAGGCCATTGAAATAAGACAGAAATCCCTTGAGGCCATAAAGATGATTACGGCAAAGGAGATAACCTTCAACATAGAGCTTACCGGAGATGCGCTGGCAGCGGCTGTCAACGAGTTGAAAGACTGGTGGCAAAGAGAGAGGATGCTTGGTGTTGGGGACTCTGTGGTTGAACAATATTCGGGCGTTGTGGCATCTGTGTCCCCCGTTGAGAAATATGAGGCGCAACCACCTGCGGCTGAGGAGCCTGAGTCTGCGGCGATGTCAGAGCTTGCCACTGAACTGGCCGACTCCGAGGCAGCAGCCGAACCGGCAGCCGAAATAGCCGGGCAGGCTGCGCCTGTAGCTATGATTATCCCAACCCCAGCGGAACTCAAGAGGATGTCAAAGGCGGAGCTTATCTCTCTGTGTGAGGGACAGGGCATAGACTGTGACGATACTTTTACAAAGGCAGAACTTATAAACCTCCTGAATGTGTAATGCGAGGTATATAGCAGATGAATGAACTTGATCAATCGGCCGTTACGCCGTCTGAGGCGGCCCCGGAAACTAATAGAGATACAGAGATGTTCTCTATGATAGAGCGGGTTGAGGAGAACAAGGAGGAGCTGCGTGCCCACAGGGACAGGCTTCTCTATGAGAAAAATAGCCTCGACAGTGAAATAGAAGCCCTTGAAGTGGAAAACCACAAACTGCAAAGGCAGATAAAGGAGCTGGAGATTCAACTGTTTGATAGGAACAAGAAGATAATACAACTCTCCGGCTCGGCGGTAGATTTGAGGCGGGCGCTCTTAAAACCAATCGCCGGCGAAAGCGGCCTGCTTGCCGAGATAGACTTCCTTGAGGCGGAAAAGGCCGTACTCGTCAATACCTACAACAGAATATCCGAGGAGCTTAGCGGCCATATCTCTAACCTCGGCAATACGATATTGGGGATAGATTTCACAAAAGGCGAGATAGCCGCCCTGAAGAACAAGGTAACGATGATTGAATATGATGTCCCTCAAAAGTTCGACGAGCTGGACTATCTGATAGAGAAAATCGAATGGACGTCGAAGGCGTTAGCGAATCTGTTTAGCGCCATGAAGGCAGTTGAAAAAACAACTAAGTTATCTTACTATAAGAAGGGGTAACCATGGATAATATGAACGAATTCGAAATAAACGAAATGTCCTTAATACCACCTGGCGAGCCGTCCGGTACTGCCGCTGCCGGCGCGTCATGGGCCTTGGCCGGCACCCTGCCCGAAATACGAGGTGTTGAGCTGTTAAGAGACGCCAGCGGCACAGTTGACGTAGGAAAGACCATAAAGGATATGTTTATCTGTATTCAAAACATGGAGAAACAGCTTAACGATGTACTATCCATAAACGCCTCACTGGAGCGTGACGTAAAATCCTCAAAGGAGTTGATAACGAACCTGAGGACGGAAAAACATGACCTCCAAAGGACAATCGACACTATAAATCGCGAAATTCCGCCAAAAAGGGAACTTCAGGCGGAGATAGAACACCTTATTGAAGAACGAAACAGTTCCCAGTCATATGTTGTTGATATGAAAGCACTGTCCGATAAGGCCAAATACGAGACGCAGGTATATAAAATCCGAATTGAAGAGCTGCAGGAAGAGAAGGCAGACTTGCTCAGGGATATAACGTATCTGGAGACAAAAATCAGCGCGGCCCTGAAAAAGATAAACGCCTACGCAAAGGAAATAAATATTCTCAAGGGCGAGAGACATATCCACAGGGAGAAAATCGTAAAACTCGAAAAGGGTTACAGAGACTGCGTGGAAGAACGAGACAGCCTGATAAGCAGGACTATTGAGTAAGGGCGTCGGCGGTGCAGGGTGGGAAGTTGCAGCCGGTAGACGGAGTACCGGGAGTGTCAAGTTATTTGTGTAAACCCCATTTTTGATAGGTGGTATTTTTGTCTTATTTTTTTAACAGTTCTCATTTTATCGTAGCGGGAAATAACTTGTTGGAAAACGGAGAAAAAAGCCATGCAGCAGCTTACACCTCTCGCGTAGTGGTTTTTTCTTTGTTTTTCAACAAGTTATTATCGCCCGTCGCGTATGAGCCTTTAAAGCTCAGTTTTTACGGGACGGCTGTCTTTTCACCTCCTTTCCGGCTTTCACGTTTCGCTCAAGGTATTATATGTATTTTTCCAGCCTATCTGCAAAATATATTGACAGTTGGGAAATAATCGCCGGCCAGTTCTTAATCGCCGGCGTCCACTTCTTACTCATATCCACTATGGCAAGGTAAAAGAGCTTCAGTACAGCGTCGTCATTAGGAAAAGCCCCCCTGTTTTTGCTTATTTTACGTAACCCCCTGTTAAACCCTTCGTAACCGTTCACCCGCTATTAAGACTTGTGGAATCATGGGTATCTCAATGCCTTTGCGATGCGCTTCGACGACCGAGGCAAGGTAGTTCCACGTGCTAATTTTTCTAATTTTGCATGTTGCGGCAACTGTACGAAGATATGCCGTCGTCTTAACTCCACCATCAGATTGACTGCCAAAATTTATTTTTCTTGAAATATATACCCCTCCCCATTGTCAAGACAAAAAATTAGTCTCTATAAGGTGGATTAATTTATCAGTCTGTCTGTTATTAGTTTTGGTTTCGCCGAAATACACCTCATGTGGTGTCCGGTATCCAAGAGACT
>JADFXO010000063.1 GCA_015233485.1 Nitrospirota bacterium | reverse complement strand
GAACCAGACGTTGCTGGACGGGCGTATGAATTTCTCATTAAAAAATTTGCTGATTTATCAAATAAGAAAGCTGGAGAATACTATACTCCTCGTTCAGTTATTAGCCTGATGACGAAGATCCTCAAACCGCAGGCGGGAGAGAGCGTGTATGATCCTGCTTGTGGTACTGGGGGCATGCTCCTTGAAGCATTCCAATATGTTCAGTCGCATGGTGGAGACATACGCCTATTACGATTATTCGGACAGGAAAAGAACCTCACCACCTCGTCTATTGCACGAATGAACCTAATCCTTCATGGTCTTGAGGATTTTCAGATTATTCGTGGCGACACGCTTCGTCAGCCTAAATTTGTCGAGGCGGACTCCCTCGCAACATTTGATATTGTCATAGCCAATCCTCCATTTAGCCTGAAGCAGTGGGGTGAAGATCTATGGGTAAATGATCCTTATGGGAGGAATTTTGCTGGTGTTCCGCCGAAAAGTTATGGGGATTATGCTTGGGTTCAGCACATGATCAGTTCGATGGCGAAACCTCACGGCAGGATGGCAGTCGTACTTCCACAGGGAGCTTTATTCAGAAAAGGGGCCGAGGGGAGGATTCGCCAAAAAATCATTGAGATGGATTTGTTGGAAGCAGTAATCGGCCTCGGGCCGAATCTTTTCTACGGGACGACCTTAGCCGCATGTATTCTCGTACTCAGGAGGGTCAAAGAGGAAGGCCGCAGAAATCAAGTATTGTTTATTGATGCGTCCGAACAGTATAAGTCAGGGCGTAATCAGAACGAACTCCTCGATTCGCATATCGAACAAATCTATTCTTGGTATAAATCCTATACGGATATAGAAGGCATTACAAAGCTGGCCATTATAGATGAAATCAGAGAAGAAGATTTCAACCTGAATATTTCATTGTACGTAAAACCGGTGGTCAAAGAAGACTCAATGACGACTGAGGAAGCTCTTGCTAATCTTAAAAATGCGACTGATGAATTATCCATTGCAGAAGCTAAGTTTAAAAAATTGCTCACCAATATGGAGGTGCTATAATCACCGACACAATTTCCCAAAATGAATTCGAACGGTATCTCTGGGGTGCGGCGGAATATCTCCGCGGTAACATCGATCCGAGCGACTACAAACAGTTTATCTTTCCCCTTCTCTATTTCAAGCGTATTTGCGATGTCTACGACGAGGAAACTATACTGGCGGTAAAGGAATTCGGGGAAGACGGTGCATCATTCCCCGAATCGCATCGGTTTGTCATACCCAAGAGCGCACACTGGAATGATGTTCGGAACGTCCCTAAAGACATTGGCGTGGCAATTCAAAGAGCAATGCACGAGATTGAAGCTGCAAATGCTGATCAGCTTGATGAAATATTCGGGGATGCTCAATGGACAAATAAGGAGCGTCTTCCTGACAACCTTCTCAAGGATCTCATGGAGCACTTCTCCACGCAGAATCTATCGCTTTCTCGGGTTCAGCAGGACGAACTTGGCCAGGGATATGAGTTCCTCATAAAAAAATTCGCGGACGATTCCGGACACACCGCAGCGGAGTTTTACACTAACCGTACGCTCGTCAAACTTATGACGCTGATGCTCGATCCCCAGGAAGGCGAATCCATATACGATCCTACCTGCGGCAGTGGCGGCATGCTACTGGTCGCCGCCCTTCAGCTTAAAGAGCAGGGCAAGGAGTACCGTAGCCTGAAACTCTACGGACAGGATATTAACCTTATTACATACTCTATCGCCCGGATGAACCTGTTCCTGCATGGTATCGACGACTTCGACATTGTGCGGGGAGACACGCTCGCAAACCCGAAATTCCTGGTTAAGGATAAACTCCAACAATTTGATATAGTGATAGCGAATCCTCCTTACTCGATCAAGACTTGGAACCGCGAGCTGTTCGCTGCTGATCCATACGGGAGGAACATGTTCGGCGTCCCGCCTCAGAGCCGCGCTGATTATGCGTTCTTCCAGCATATCATTAAGAGCATGAACCCGAAGACGGGCAGGTGTGCAATCCTGTTCCCGCACGGCGTACTCTTCAGGGATGCCGAGATAGAAATGCGTAAAAAGCTTATAGCTGCCGATCTTGTTGAATGCGTTCTTGGGCTAGGGCCGAACCTCTTCTATAATTCACCGATGGAAGCCTGTGTGATTGTATGCAGAATGTCAAAACCTGCAGAACGTCGGCACAAAATTTTATTCATCAATGCGGTCAATGAAATCACCCATGAAAAAGCGCAGAGTTTCCTCGAACTTCAACATATTCAGAATATTGTGGAAGCATACCGCAATTTCAGTTATATTGACGGGTTTACCCGCATCGTCTCCATCGATAATATTCTTAAAAAAGATGGCAATATGAGCATTCCGCTCTATATACGACCACCATCTCAAGAAGGAATTGAGCTGTCACTTGAAGAATTGACTACAGACTGGGGAGAGAAATCAAAATTATTGAGACAATCAACTGATTCTCTCTTTGTACTCCTTAAGGAGGCGAGGCTGTATGAGTGAATCAATGATAGTAAAATTCGAGGATATTGCCGAGCATATAGCTGTACGGGTTAATCCGAAGTACACAGATTATAACATTTATGTCGGCCTTGAACATTTAGATACTGACTCTCTCCGTATTAAAAGAAAGGGTATTCCAGCAGATGTCGAAGGAGAAAAACTCTCGGTCAGAAAAGGCGATATCATATTTGGAAAACGGCGAGTGTATCAGAGAAAAGTTGCAATTGCTGATTTTGATGGAATATGTTCTGCTCATGCAATGGTGCTTAGGCCAAAAGAAGACATAATAATTAAAGAACTTTTTCCGTTTTTCATGCAATCTGAAAATTTTATGAAATGTGCGTTACAGATATCCGTGGGTTCACTCTCACCAACAATTAATTGGAAAACTCTCGCGGTACAAGAATTTACAATTCCTGGGAAAAGATATCAAGAAAAAATTGCTGCTACACTCTGGGCTGCGGAAGATTGCATCGTAAAGAATGAGCGGTTCATTGAGAAAGCAGAGCAGACGAAAAAGGTGCTCATACAGGAGCTATTCAGTAAGGGGATTGGACATACTGAGTTGAAAAAGACGCCTATCGGGAATATGCCAAAAAAATGGGGCATTAAAGAATTGTCATATATATCTATTATAAAATACGGACTTGGCCAACCTCCGGCTTTAATTAAAGAAGGATTTCCGATGATACGAGCCACTGATATTGATAAAGGGAAAATTGATACCAAAAAAATTGTTCGAGTCGACTCTCAAGGTATATCAAAGAATAAAGCTTGCTTTTTAAAGAAAGGCGATATTATTGTCGTTCGTAGCGGTGTTAATACAGGCGATTTAGCGATGTATAACTTAGAATTGCCTAATTCACTAGCAGGTTATGATCTTATTGTATCGCCAAACTCGGAAATAATATATCCAAGTTTTTTGGCACATTATTTACTTGGATCAACAGTTCAAAACTATTTCAAATCACAAAGTACGAGATCTGCACAACCTCACCTTAACTCTAAGCAACTTGGGAAAACACTCATACCGATTCCATGTCTATCCGAACAGCGACAAATAGCTGATATTTTAAATCAAGCGGATATCACCATTACTAAGGCCGCAGATAATATTGTTTCTACGAAAGCTTTGAAGATGAAGTTGATTAATCAATATTTCTCTGGATGTGTAAACTAATGGGATTTAACGAGGCAAGTACCGTCAGAGATGCAGTTAGGGATTATCTAATACCGCTGGGCTGGAAATTCATATCACGCTCCCAACTTTCTCGGGCGGAGAACGAAGTATTTGTAATAAAAGACCTTGTCGATGCCCTTATTCGCTTGAATCCAGAGATAGCCAAACAACCAGATCGAGCCGATGAGGTTATCTATAAACTTCGTGCTGCACTCTACTCTGTCCGTTCTGATGGCCTTGTTAGTGCCAACGAAGAATTTGCCTCGTGGCTCACTGGTGAGCACAGTATGCAGTTTGGGAAGAATGGGGAGCATGTGCCGGTGAAGATAATCGATTTTGATGACCTTTCAAAGAACAAGTATGTGGTGACAACAGAGTATTCGTTTACCAGTGATGTCAATAAACGTATGGATATAGTGCTACTTGTAAATGGGATCCCGTTGGTCATTGGCGAGTGCAAGACTCCGGTGAGAAATTCTGTTTCATGGGTTGATGGGGCTGTTGATATTCATGACGATTATGAAAAAACAGTATCGGCATTATTTGTGCCGAATGTTTTTTCGTTCGCTACGGAGGGTAAAACTTACCGTTATGGGGCGATCCGGGCATCACTGGATAACTGGTTCCCTTGGCGGGAGGTATCTGCATCGCCCTCTGCGCTCTTCAAGGTTATAGGTGTTGTAACGGACATGCTCAAACCTGCAATTATCATGGATATTTTAAAAAATTTCTCGGTATACGCCACGGACAAGAATAAACAGAAGATCAAGATTATCTGTCGTCACCAGCAGTTTGAAGCCGCCAATAAAATTGTGCAACGGGTGGAAAACGGGAGGCCGAAGAAAGGTCTTATATGGCATTTTCAGGGCAGCGGAAAGTCGCTACTCATGGTTTTTGCCGCTCAAAAACTCCGTATTGATCCACTCCTGAAAAACCCGACGGTACTGATAGTAGTCGATAGGATCGATCTCGATACCCAGATTACTGCTGAATTCAATACTACAGAAATCCCCAACACAATCGTAGCGGAGTCCCGCACTGACCTTGAGAAAATGCTTGCTCAAGATACGCGAAAAATCATCATTACCACAATTCACAAGTTTGGTGAAGCTGAAGGCATATTGAATTCTCGTGATAATATCATCCTAATGTGCGATGAAGCACATCAGACTCAGGAAGGTGACATGGCACTGAAAATGCGTACGGCACTCCCCAACGCATTTTTCTTTGGATTGACGGGTACGCCGATCAACCGTCGTGATCATAACACGTTCAGGACTTTTGGTGCGGAAGAAGATGAGAACCGTTACCTAAGTAAGTATTCCTTTGAAGAATCAATCAAAGATAAAGCCACGTTGCCACTTCATTTTGAACCCCGGATGGTCAAGTACCATGTTGATAGGCAGTCGATTGATGACGAAATCGCTCTTCTTACGGAGGGGCTTGATGATGTGAGCAGACGGGAGCTGGTGAAACGTGCAGGTCAGCGTTCGGTCTTCATACATGCCCGGGAACGTATCAAGGATATCTCTAAAGATGTTATAGACCATTACCGGGAACGTGTAGAGCCGAATGGGTTCAAAGCAATGCTCGTATGTTATGATCGCGAGGCTTGTAAACAGTACAAAGCGGCTCTCGATGAGATATTCCCTGCCGATGGCTCGGAGATAATCATGACCGTTCCCACGAGTGCGGATGCCGAGGAGAAACGACTCTGGGATCGCTCCCGTGAAGAGGAGGACGCTATTAAGGATAGATTCCGGGATCATAATGATCCGCTTAAAATCCTAATAGTTACCGCGAAGTTGCTCAAGGGTTTTAACGCGCCCATTCTTCAGGTAATGTACCTCGATAAATTCATGAAAGACGAGGCACTTTTACAGGCTGTAACCCGGACAAACCGACCTTTCCCGGAAAAATCTTTTGGATGGATCGTCGATTATATCGGCGTTTTCGATAATGTTGCTAAGACGCTGACTTTCGATGAAAAAGAGATGGAAGAGGTGTTAAAGAATCTCGATGAACTCGTCGAAGAGCTTCCCGTCGCCTTGGATAAATGTCTTGCGTACTTCGATGGTGTGGATCGTTCTATTAGTGGTTATGAGGGGCTTATCGCTGCCCAGGAGTGCCTTCCAACTAATGATATTAAAGATAATTTCGCGGCGGAGTTCTCGGTGTTGTCTCGGATTTGGGAGGCTGTATCCCCCGATGAAAGTCTCAACAAATACAAAGAAGATTATCGATGGCTCAGCGGTGTATATGAGTCGGTAAAACCCCCCAGTGGTATCGGAAAGCTTGTTTGGCATAACCTCGGTGCGAAAACCCTTGAGATCGTCAACGAGCACGTTCACGTCGAATCCATCCGAGATGACCTTGAGACATTAATCCTTGACGAGGAGACTGTCCAGGATATTTTTGATTCACAGGATCCTAAGCAGATGAAGATCATCGAGATTAGAATCATCCGCAGGTTACAAAAACACCTTGATAATCCTGTCTTCGTCGCTCTCGGCGAAAAACTTGAAAAAGTCAAGAAGGCGTATGAAGATGGATTCATGAACAGTCTTGAGTATATCAAAGAATTACTCGAACTGGCCAGGGAAACCGTCGAAGCGGAAAAAGAGATCGAACCTGAAGAAGAGCAGAAGAAAGCGAAGGCTGCACTTACAGAGCTTTTCGAGGAAATAAGGACAGATAAAGTTCCGATCATGGTTGAGCGGATCGTAAATGATATCGATGATATTGTAAAACAGGTACGTTTTGATGATTGGCAACATACTCACGCTGGCGAACGTCTGGTACAGCAAGCCTTAAGACAAACATTAAAAAAATATCAGTTACACCACAACCAAGACCTATTTGACCGGGCATATGGTTATATAAAACAATACTATTAAAATTAATGTCTTTTTTAAGCGCTATGGGCATAGATGTGCCAGGATGGATTGTTGAATGCCTTTGTCATACGCTTCTCTTTCCTTCTTACGATTTTGGACGATGTATCCTCGGGTGGTTGGCAATTCAAGAACTGCTTAATATCTCCTCAAAAATAGCCGTTTTATAATCGAGCACTGAGAACTTGTATACCTGTCCGTCCACTTTCAGGACGTATTGAGATTCACCGCTTTTAGAATTTAAGGAACAAAATTTTGCAACTCTGCCATAATGTTCCTTTCCGTTCAAGTATAGCAAACAATCCCCCTCGACTGATATCATTAAGCTCATGTTCGCCGTACCATTCAGATTATCTTGTCCAGAGAAGTATATAGACTTCTTTTTAACACCATCGAATTTAATGTAAGATTGACCTATTTCTATGATATTCAAAAGCCACATTCGACTGCACTCAAGCATGAACTAAACAAGGATTATGATACAATATATTAAGCGCAACTGTTATCGAAAAATGCATATCCGTTCGCCTATGATACACAGCACATTGTTGAGCAAAGGTTATATTGTCTGGTTTATAATGGTTGATCCAATGCTCCTGTGTCCGTGTCTTGGCAAAAATGGCAAAATGAAATTCTATAGAGGCTTCCAGATTTACGAATACGTCTCCGAAAATAAACGCCCCTGCCATATAGTGAAATATAAGGCTTACTTGCCCAGGAAGGGACTTGTCACTCGGCCCTATAAGAAAATATCACAGGTTAAAAAAGAAATCGATTACATCATCACTAATTTCATGGTCTGCGAACCACTTAGAAGAGCCTTACCAAGGACAAAGAGGAGTGGGAAAAAGAGGTGCGGGCGGGGATGTACAAGAATGGTATGAGTACACTGTGTCAAGTGGCAAACTTTGCCATTCGGTCATTGTTCTGTTAATTGACATTATTCTTATCTAAGAAATGTCGTAAAGCTTCGATGATAGCATCCTTTTTATTTGTATCGTGCTCAAAACAATAATCTTTCAACAAAGATACTAAATCGGCAGGAATAATGAATTTGTCTATAACAATATTTTCAGCAATGGGCTTCGCCGTTATGTTAATTTCAGGTTCAGCTTCCTCTTTTACTGATTCGTGGCATATACATGTATTATAATCGAATAATCGTCCTCTCCATACAATCCAGCTCAACTTATGGCAATCCCGGCACTCCATATGAAACCAAACTTGTAGTAGGGGCTTCATATCCTTTCCAAAACTATTATCACTTATTGTAAACTTCACTTCAGGGAATTCGTTTGGATACCAGCTATCCCCCACAATATCCTTGTCGGCATCGATGTATCGCTCGCAGCCCTTACAGGTTATTGACGTTTTACTATCCTTAGCATCGAAGGGAAGCAAGAAAATACGGTGGCAATTGTTGCATCGATAAATGCAAACCCGGTCAAGGTCACGTAACCGTTTAGGATTATAATCCCTGTTCATGGCATTCATTCCTTATCTGTGAAAAAAACATCGACCTGCTCAACATCGATTATCCTAACGCACTTGTTTATCAGGTACTTCTTGAACTCCTTGAAATCGTAAGTACCGCAAGCGTCATGGAACTCCTGAACCATCCTGTTCATAGATTCGCTATCCAGGTCTTTAATAAGTAAATCTTCAATGCCATCGGCGGTGGCGTTTTCCATCCACCATTCAGTTATGAACCTATACAATATCATAAAAACGAGACGGCTGCACGCCGATAATAACTTTGTCCCATTCTATTATGATCTTAGTATCTCCTTCGAATTTAGCTTCGTATATAGGCAAAGGTCTTTCATAGAGATATTTTAATGGTGCAACGGTTGCAACATAATAGGCGATCTGCCTGACCAATCAAAGTTAAACTTTGAATTCGCCTGACTTCTAATGAGTTATTGTGTTCACTTTTTTGTGTACACTTTCGGTAGCTTTATTACCACCTAATATATAAATATTAATTGTAATATAATAATAGTTTGAGGAGAGTATAAGGTATGAGGGGGTTGAGGGTAGCCATCATTATAATAGTTTTAGCATCGCTCATCACTATGGGCTATGCACAACAGGCGAACTATGCAGGAGCATCAAAAATCGTATTGCAAATTGGGAGCATGGTTAATGGGGATAGCGAGAATGGTTATTCCACTTATTTTAATGTCCATGTCTTATATTCGAATGATTCGGCGATCAAAGAGGGTTCGGATTATAAGCTGGTAATATATGTGTATGGGCTAGATTATTTTGGGGAAGGGCCAGTTTTACCTAATCAGCTAACGCTCGGCACCGTTATTGGCATCAATGATTACAGTTTTGATGGTACAACAATAACTGTCAATATCGATGCTACATACAAAGAAACTGAAGCTGGTACTGAATGGGAACAAAAAATCACGATATTAAGCGGGGGTATGGTCATGGATAACCTACAACTCGATCCGGAATCCCTCCTCTCATCATCGAGCATTCCATCAATGTCCTCGATAGGCACCGGTAATAATATATTTAATAACCTCTTTACGAACTCCCCCACAAATAATGTGGTATCCCAGACATCATCAACACCCGTAATAAATACTGCAACTGCAAACAGTCTATCTTCCAACATGTTCTCAACAGGTCTGAACACATTTCCATCATTAGGGATGAGCGCTTTAAACAATAATAATGGCCAAGCGTCGATGAATGCAGGCTGGTATACACCGCAACAGTTGGATTTTGCAAATTATTGGTGATTGTAATAGGCTTGCCTGATAACCACATTGCCCTCCTTTTCTTTTCCATTTCCAACATTCATATCTTCTTAATATTCACTTTTCATTATATGCTTTCGCTAGTTTTATTACCACTTATTATATAAATACAAAATATAATATATTAATTGCTTAGAGGGATTAGTGTTGATGAAATATCGAGTATACGCCATAGTCTTAGTTTTAACATTATTAAGTGGTTTAATGCTATTGCAAGCTAACGCTAATCTTGTACCGACAACATTCGGCCATTCCAATGAAAATGCATCGATAAATTCATTGACGAGTTTTCCGACTGACTCTATATCGTTAGAGCCGTTTAATATGTTCTCTTCAGAACTGACCGGTTTTAGTCATATCGCCAGCACTCCTACAACAGATATGTCAACTATATCTACCAGTACCCCAACGAATATTGGATTACAGAACGACTTCTTTAGTAACCTACTCGGCTTACATAGTTTTCCAATAATCGGCCAAACCAATAACATTAATATAGCTACACAAACGCCTACCACAACCCCCTATCAAACACCGACCGTGACAGCAAAACCCCACATAGTACCGACTGTGACAACAACACCAACATCAGCATCGGTAACGATGCCAATATCAACGCCAACACCAACCACTACACCTGCACCAACTTCTACACCGACACCTACAGCCACAGAGCTCGCAAATTCGCCTACACCAACATCTGGCCCAATACCAGTAATGAGTCCGTCACAAAGTACTTTATCCGATTATCAAAAATATGTAAAATGGGTAGAAAATGGTGGCGATCCAAATAATGATGGATTGATAATGGCACCCCAAGATTATGATTACTGGTGCCAGAGGTATCCTAACGCATCAAAACCCTGGTTACAATAATTAAAAAAGATTTTCCCATTTTTAGAATATACAATTGAACGCCAGGTTGAAAGTCACCATATCACTTTGCTAATTAGGCGTTGGATAGTTGATGGTATGAGATCGCTGTGTCCTCAAACCTCTCACATTTTTACTGGAATAATAGGACTTAGAAATTGTTTAATTAAAATATAAATTTTAAGCCATACTTTCGCCTTTGCGTCCAGGCCCACCAACATGACCTCCAAGCTTCGATCTCTATATATTATCAATGATCTTTCTTAGCACAGGGTAGCTTGTACCATATTTCTCAATTAGGGCTGGCATTTTTCATTCTCTTTCAAGTCCGGCGATGTATACGCAAAAGGCTTTTTCTACTCTATCGGTAATTTTTTATGTTTATAATACCTTCTTAGTTAGCGATGAAACTTCAAAGGCTTACTGTGGAAGAGAAAAAGGACTTAGTTGGAAAAGTCGAAGAACTCGCTAAGAGTGAGAATATTAGTATTAAAGAAGCTTGTAAACGACTCGATACCCCATATTGGAAATACTTCAATGCATTGAAATCTATGAAAAATGGTAAGAAAAAGACCAAAATGGCGATCAAAGCATCAAAGGCTTCTAAGCCTTCTGAGGTTGGCGAGCTAAAAGTAGAGTTGGTCTTCAAAGGCGAATCCGCAAAACAGGTTAAAGAATACGCTGAGGCGTATGGCGTGGAGCCAGAAGTCGTTTGCAGGATCATGCTCATCGACGCGTTAAAAGAAAAGAAAAAATAAAATTGTGAAGTTTTACTTCCAATCTAATATTTGATAATTAGAAAAAATGGGTAAGGTTGAGAACACTTTGTTTCATACCGTTATCTAATTTTGTGCTTGTTCTCCTATGACAAGCAGATTTTGTAGACGGTCTCCATAGTCACTTAGCAATTGTTTTACATAGTCGTTTACCGTCTGCTTACCCTTCCCGATCTCCCACAGGTATAATAGGAACTTGGGCATCGTCAAAGTGATCACGAATGACTTCTTTGTTCTCAGAGATCTTGCCATGTATTTGCTAAGTTCCCAGACCATCTTGATGTCCTTGGCGTACCGGTTGAAGAACCTGGCCCGTTTGTAGTCTTTTTTACCGAATGAGTTCTGGATAATGTATTCAAGGCTCCCCATGGCAGAATAATAGGATATTGAGTTGGTCTTTTGCGGCCAACGGGGTTTGTTGAACTCATAGCATTCCTTATAGCGTTCGGTGTATTGTTCAAATTCCTGGCGGATGCCATGGTCATTTAAATATTCCTTAACGTACTCATCTTTAATCTGCTCGGGGCTTAGAACTTCAAAGCCCTCTTTGTTCATTTTATAGAGCAGTTCGCTGAATAAGGTATTTTCAAGTACTTCCACGATGTCGGTGTCGAGGGGCAATTTTTCATTCCGGAGTAAGTCTTCGTATTGGATGGAATCCATGTTATCCGATATCGTTATGGGAATGTCGAGGAGTATATCAATTTCGAGCGAGTAGGCGAAGAATGCCTTTTCCACATCCAGTTCCGTCCAAGGCTCTGACGACGGCTCGTCTTTCATATAGTTCAAACGCTTTATGCGATTAATTATCCCCTGCCGGATTTTATCCATATCATCGGGGAGGAAATCGAGCATCATCGCCTCCACGGTCTTGCCAAAATCACCATAGTTGGCATTGGAGTCCCCCAGGTCTCGCAGGTAGCAGTATAAGTGGGACAGGTGGCAAAAAGACCACGCGGATACCTCTATGCCGCGGGGGAATACGTGAACATCCATGCTGATGGAATCGTTCCCGTCTTTTTCCTTTATATCTGGTAATATGATTTTTTGCTTGAATGCTTCCAAGGCGTTATCGGAGACCCCTTTCATGTCCCGGCGCAGAGCTTTATCGATGAACCACATGTATAGATCTTTATTCTCCCCCGGTTTAAGCGGCGTATTGATATAGAATAACGCGTCCCCATCCCAATAGGGTAGCTGGTCGTTACTGAGGTCTTTCGGATTTTGGAAGTCATCGTCCGCATCCTTATCCCCGATAATTTTCTTTATGTACTTCTCGGTTCCTTCCTTGATCGCCGCCCGTTGTAGATCGTCTTGGGCTTTTTCCATCCGCTCTTTCATGCTGAGGAGGGCTTCATCCTTTCTCTGCTTAATAAGGTCGATTTCCACCCCGAGGTGCTTGGATTGTTGCAATGATTTCTCCCAATCTCCAATCAGGTTTTCAACATTCCCCGATTGCACTTTATCCACGTGGATGTCGGGAGAGTTCGCTATTTTATTTAGCACCACTTTCATATGCTCCGCTGCGAGCAACCCCACCATATGCGATAAGTAAGCTTTATTTAACGTTTGGGATGTCTGGTTCAGCCTGGCGAAAATCGGGGTGGACACGCGGATGGATTTGGACGAATACTTCTTCGTTAGCTGGCTATTATCTAGGTTGTCCCTGCTCTCCGCGATCTCTATCAGCTCGTCCACCGCGTCGTGGTCTTCATATTGGAGCTTCTGTGTAAGGATCTTTTCGATTTCCTCATTATTAAAGAGCTTTACTGAGCCGTCGAGTTGTTGTACCGGTATCTGGTTCGTCAGGTACGTCACAACTTCCCGTGTGTTTTTATCATTTAAGTCGATCTTAATTTCGTCCATGCTGAAGCCTCACCTGCGATGCATCGTGATCATTTTCTTATAATTATTCAACGACCTTTCCAGGAACTGGTCTCGGTTTATCAATGGGTGGTTAAGGAAATCCTCCATACTCATGTCCAGCACCTTCCCAATCTCCACGGTCTTGTACCGGTCGCCATCTTTCAGCGCCGTATAAAAATTACATTCTTGGTCTACCGAAGCATAGGAGTTCGAAAGGTACTCGTTATCCTCGATTATGAGCTCTCCCTGCCAGCCCTCCATCTCCTCTCTTACTTTCTCCACGACCTTATTGAACCCTTCATCGGATATCATTAACTGGTCAGCATTTTTCAACGCGCGCCCCGCCGATGGTAAGAACTGGAATATCTTCCACCGGTAGATTGCGGGATTACCTTTTATCCAATCACACATGCCTATTACATCGTTATAGTTAATGGAAGTTACTACTGTATTTACTTTACACTGAATGCCCAGTCGATGTGCCTCTGAAAATAACATTTCAGCCCTATTAACATGGTTCATGTTCTTGCCTAGTGACGTATTTAACTTTGAGGAAAGGCAGTCCACATCGATTGTAAGGATATCTAATTTGCAGCTATTTAATGTCAAATCTTTTGATTGTAATTTATTTCCATTTGTGATCAACTCCGTATACATATTCAGCGACTTGGCATAGCCTATGATCTCGAATACGTCATAACTCCATAATAACGGCTCGCCGCCTGCGAACGATATTTTTCGGAACCCCATACAATGGAGGTGTGTGATCACCTCCCTGGCGAGTCCATAGCTCATTTCCCCCTTTGCATGGCCATAACAGTATGAGCAATTATTATCACACTTTTGGGTGAGAAATACGCTTACCGTAAACACTAATAACCCCTCTTAAAGCTTTAGGCTCCCTGATAAATAATTGAGTAATCGAGGAATTGATGTCCAAGCTTCTCAATCCCTTTAATGAACTTTGGAGATGTACAGTGCCGGTGCGCTATAACAATGATCCTTTTGCCGTGCCTGTGGAGCTTACGGATGAGGGGCATGAAATCTTTATCACCGCTAACGATAACGTAGGTTGAGACGTAGCTGTTTACAAAGATCGTTTCCATCGCATCACAGATGAGCGACATATCCGCTGCGTCCTTCTTATTATCCTCCACAACGGTAACTTCAAAATCATTATCCCTGCACAGCATAAGGTTCAATGGCCTTAAGTAGTAGCCCTTAAGGTACAGTTTGTTTATCGTCGGGATGCCAATGTTCATGCGGCAATAATCGAGGATGCTCCCTGGGTTAAATAGCCCTTGGCCTTTCCGCATACCCTTCCTGATATTCTCATCATCCACAAACACTGCTGTTTTCTCACTAAACTTACGACCAGCATCAAAATGGCTCAAGGAAATGTCACTTACATTTCCATGAAATTCTGATTCATTCTCTATTGCTTCCATCATATCCTATCCCACTTATGCCGAATTAATACCAAAATACATAGTATACGTATGGAGTAATACTAATTGTCAGATATATTGTAATTCAGCAATCACTTGTTATTGTAATTATGATATATAAATGTTTGTAATTCAAGCTAAAAAACAGTTTGTAATTATATGATGAAGGCTAATAGCACATACAGAAATAAAGTATATATTGCCTTAAAAAATTAATATATTAGTAAATTAGCTATTATTACAATAATATTACAAAGGTCTATCATATCTGTCTTTGTATAAATTACATAGAGGTAAACTGTGTAAATCTCATAGCATCCCATCATGCAAAACTTCTATTGCTTTCCAGTCGATAATCATGTTCATGCAATTTATTGACTTCATAGCCAACGCTCAAAACATTACGGATAAAACATCCTGTCCGAAGGTTTGTGAGTTCAAATGTAGAAAGGATATT
>JADFXO010000062.1 GCA_015233485.1 Nitrospirota bacterium | reverse complement strand
GGGGCATATGCCGGGCAGTATCACAGCGAACTGGGAAGGTGGATGGCCTCGCAGCCGATTGATGTATTCATAGCCGTTGGGAAATTAATGCAAAGCGCCGGTGAGGCGTTTGAAGCATCGGGCGGTGCCGTCGTATATGCCGCAGATGCAGTTGAGGCCGGCACTATTTTAAGGCAGTTAAAGTCTAAGGACACGGTGCTGATTAAGGGTTCACGCGGATTAAAAATGGAGAGGGTGCTGGAGTAACCATATGTTATACTATCTGTTGTATAGCCTTAGAGATGTGTTTTCGCCGTTGAATGTCTTTAAGTACATAACGTTTCGCACTGCCATTGCTGTGATTACCGCTATGGCGATAACCTTTATCCTTGCCCCTGAGACAATACGCTTTCTTAAGCGCATAAGCCTGACGCAGCAAATCAGAGACGACGGCCCTAAGACCCATCTCTCCAAGGCCGGTACGCCTACGATGGGCGGCGTTCTGATAATCATATCCATACTGGTTACGGTGCTCTTATGGGGAAATCTTGAGAACAGATATGTCCTGATAATGATAGCGTCGACGTTTTGTTTCGGGGCGATAGGGTTTTTAGACGACTACCTGAAGGTCTCAAAACGCAACCCTAAAGGACTAAAGGCTAAGTACAAGTTCGGCCTGCAAATAATAGTTGCGTTGATAATCGGCCTGATTCAATATTTTGACACTGCCGACCCTTACAGGACGATGCTCATAATACCGTTTTTCAAGAAATGGCTATTCGATTTTGGGGTGTTTTATATACCATTTACGGCGCTGGTGGTAGTAGGGTCGTCAAACGCGGTAAACCTGACAGACGGCATAGACGGGTTGGCGATAGGACTTGTTGGAATAGCGACGTTCGCAACGGGGCTGCTGGTGTATATATCTGGGCACGCAGGTCTGGCACAATACTTGCAAGTAATATACATAACTGGCATAGGCGAGTTAACCGTATTTTGCGGCGCCATGCTTGGAGCGGCACTTGGTTTTTTATGGTATAATACGTATCCGGCAGAGGTATTCATGGGCGATGTAGGTTCTTTAGGGCTTGGAGGGGCACTTGGCACGCTGGCAACGATTACCAGGCATGAGATAGTTTTGCTGGTTGTAGGCGGTCTGTTTGTTGTAGAGACACTGTCAGTTATTTTACAGGTAGCGTCATATAAGCTGACAGGGAAGAGGATTTTCAGGATGGCCCCCATACACCACCATTTTGAGTTGAAGGGATGGCCGGAGCCTAAGACTGTGATAAGATTTTGGATAGTGGGAATTATGCTTGCATTGCTAAGCTTGGCAACTATTAAATTGAGGTGATGATAATGAAGAGATGTTTTTTACCCAAGTTAAGGCCTTATGTGTTTCTATCTATGGTAATGTGTGTAGTGTTATTAAGCGCGAACTCGTTTGCAAAGGCGGCCGGTGAGCCTTCACCGAGAGAAATAACCGCGAGGTCTGCCGTCATTATGGATGGGGATAAGATATTATACGCGAAAAACCCTGATTTCAAGCAGCCCCCTGCCAGCACGACAAAACTGATTACCGCCATGGTGGTGCTTGACCATATGAAACCAAACGACATAGTAAGCATATCCGGCGATGCCGCAAGGTTGCACTCGCCGCATGTTGTCTTGCGCGAGGGTGAGAGGTTTTACGTCAAAGACCTCTTAAGTCTGCTTCTGATGAAATCTGTAAATGGGGCGGCCCTGGCGTTTGCCGAGGCGGTATCGGGCGAGGAGAGAGACTTCGTCGTGCTGATGAATGAAAAGGCAAGGAGCATTGGGGCGATGAATACGAGATTTATCAACGCCCACGGGCTTCCCGGCGAAGGGCAGTATATAACGGCGTACGATTTGGCCACAATAATGAAGAAATCCCTGGACTATTCCCTGATAAAAGAGACGATAAACACAAAGACGAAAACCGTTGAATCCATAGACGGAAGGGCATTCGTTTTGTCGAACACGAACAAGCTCTTGTGGAGCGACGGCGACCTCGTGGGAGGCAAGACGGGCTTCACTAACGCGGCGAGGCACTGTCTGGCGTTTGCGGCCGAAAAGGGAGAAAACACGCTGGTGGCGGCCCTGTTAGGTGACGGCAGAAGGGCAGACCTTTGGCGGGACGCGAAGTTCGTATTGTCTAAGGGTTATAACATCTGCGAGTCACACTCCAGGCCAGTCATCTACTACAGCAGCATAGCCGATGAGAAAGTCCCCACAAGGCCGGTCCGCCACACTAAATGGAAAAAACACAAATCAAAGAAACGCAAGTACGGCAGAGAAAACCGTGTTGAGACAATAGCCGCCCTTGATGAGGTTATGGAAGGCGGCGATACCCACTACCAGGATACTATGGCCAAACATTCAAAAGGAAAAAAGAAATCGAAAAAATTCAGGGCACAAGCCAATAACCGGGTCCCGGAAAAATATACCCAGTATAAGACAAGAAACGTCCCATGCCGTACTGTCAGCAGGGGCGGCAAATCCAGAAATTGTACGGCCGACGGGAGTTCCATCTCCAATGTCATTTTCCTGGCAGATAACTCTTATTATAAAGAAATCATAGGTGGATAACGATGGAAATGTATAAAAATTACAAGGGCAAACATGTAGTGGTAGTGGGGCTGGCCAGAAGTGGCGTAGGAGCGGCGAATCTCCTTGTGAGGCTTGGGGCGGCAGTGACGGCCATGGACTTAAAAGGCCCTGATGAGCTGTCCCAGTACATCGGCAAACTTGACCCCTCTGTAATAATTAAATTAGGAAAGCACAACGAAGAGGTCATCGACACGGCGGACACCGTGGTTGCAAGCCCCGGAGTGCCGCTCAATATTCAGATATTTAACAGGGCGCGCCAAAAGGGCATTCGCATAGTTGGAGAGCTGGAGCTGGCATATCAGGTGCTTGAAGAGTTGAGGAAAACCGGAGCCGCCGGATTCATGGCGATTACCGGTACAAACGGCAAATCAACCACTACGACACTCCTTTACGAAATACTGGTTCACAGCGGTTTTAACGCCATTATCGGCGGCAACATAGGCAAGGCCCTCACTGAGGAGATAAGCAAGCTGGTGAAGGATTTTGAGCGCCCCCGCGAGTTTGTAAGCCCTGATTACATTGTCACCGAGGTGTCGAGTTTTCAACTCGAATCCGCCGAGAAGTTTAAGCCCAAGGTGGCCGCCATACTAAACGTAACCCCCGACCATCTCGACAGGCACATTACGATGGACAATTACCTTGACGCAAAGTGCAGGATATTTCAGAACCAGGACCAGATGAATTTCCTCGTCCTCAATGCTGACGACCCGCTCACTCCGAAAATTGCCGCAAAGGTAAAACCGATGGGGCCGGAGATTCTCTATTTCAGCAGGAAAAGGCAGGTCAGGGGGGCGTACTACTCAAAGGGCATAATAACGTTTAACATCCCCGAGCTTGAGGTGTTATGTCCCGAGCTTGTCGTCCATGAGATGCCGGTGTTTCACACGAATAATTTCAGGATTAAGGGTCTGCACAATATAGAAAACGCTATGGCGTCGTCTCTGATGGCGCTTGTTAGCGGTTGTTCTGTATCTGACATTTACTCCACACTAACGACATTTAAGGGGCTTGAGCACAGGCTTGAATTTGTGGAAGAGGTTGAGGGTGTGAAGTATTTTAACGACTCTAAGGGGACGAACATATGGTCTGTGGTGAAATCCCTTGAGGGTTTTGAGGAATCCATAGTATTAATAGCCGGGGGCAGGGACAAGGCGGGGGATTTCGCCCCACTTAGGGATTTGATAAGAGAAAAGGTCAGGGCGGTAGTATTAATAGGCGAGGCAGCCGGGAAGATTAGGGAGGCTGTAGCCGGGGTAACAGAAGTTCACATGGCCTCGTCAATGCAGGAGGCCGTTGTGGCTTCCCATGAGATAGCGCGATATGGAGACATAGTGCTGCTTTCGCCGGCATGTGCGAGTTTCGATATGTTCAAGGATTTCGAGGAGCGCGGCGTTATATTCAAAGAGGCGGTCTTGCGGCTGCCGGGCAGCAGAACGGCCATCGACGCGGCAACCGTGGGTAAGTAGGAAAAGTGGAAGACATTACTAATCAGATAACGCAGGAAAAGGGACAGTTCGACAAGATATTGTTTGTGTCGGTCTTGTGTCTGATTTTCGTCGGTGTGTTCATGGTCTATAGCGCTACGTCAGTTGTGGCGCCGTCAAGGACTGAGACTGCGGCTTCTGTGGCGTCTCTTACCGATTTGCGGTATCTGAAAAAACACCTTGCATCGATTATCTTAGGGTTTGTCCTTATGGCGTTGATGTATAAGGTGAACGCGGAATCATTAAAGAAGGCGGCGCTGCCGTTGTTGGTAGTGTCTGTGCTGCTTCTGTTAGCGGTCAAGATACCGGGTATCGGGGCTACTGTAAACGGGGCAAGGCGGTGGATAAGGGTGCTTGGCATAACGTTCCAGCCGTCGGAGCTGGTAAAGCTGTCGATGGTGTTGTTTATGGCGAAGTACTTGTCGGGCGGGTCGTTTGTCCCTGACAGCGTGAAGGCATTTATTAAACCGATTGCGCTGATGCTTATTCTGCAGGGAATGCTCTTGTTACAGCCGGATTTCGGTTCGGCGGCGATAATCGGTATAATAACGTTTACGCTGCTTTTGTTGGCGGGGGTGAGGATTAAGTATATCTTATCCTTAGGGGTTGTGCTTATTCCCGTCGTTGTCAAACTGATAATGGAGCCATACAGATTAAAACGCGTCCTTGTGTTTTTAAACCCGTGGGCGGATGAGAAAAAAAGTGGTTTTCAACTTATACAGTCGTTTGTGGCGCTGGGAAATGGCGGGCTAAACGGCGTGGGAATAGGCAAGAGCACACAAAAACTGTTTTTTCTGCCGGAGGCCAAGACAGACTTCATATTCGCAATCGTGGGCGAGGAGACCGGGCTTATCGGGGCCGCGCTTGTGGTGTTGTTATTTCTTGTAGTTTTTATCAGAGGTATTTATATAGTGGGCAGATTAAAGGGAGGCTTTTATATGTATACGGCGGCAGGGATAACGCTTTTGATTACGATTCAGGCGGTGATAAACATGGCGGTGGTCTCAGGATTGCTGCCGACGAAGGGACTGCCGCTACCGTTTATAAGTTATGGAGGGTCGTCGATGATCTTAAATTCAGCTGCGATAGGGATACTTCTGAATCTTTCGGAAGGAGAGGTAATCGCCAGACAGGAATCCCCTGCAAATACCGGAGATCCTGATTATAAACATAACCGAAGGAATGAAAGGGTATTCAAGTATGCGAAGTGATTTTAATGGCACAACGATGAGAAAAAGAACCTTTGTCATAGCGGGTGGCGGCACGGGAGGGCATCTGTACCCGGGTATTGCGATTGCCGAGGAGATAAAAAAGCAGTTGAAGGACGTGGAAATCATCTTTATGGGCGCGGAACGGGGTATTGAGGCAAGGATATTGCCCAGTGAGAATTACTACGTAAAGCTGTTAAAGACAGACGGCTTTGTAGGGGTTTCGTTGAAGAAGAAAATTACCGCCCTGTTTAGGTTTGTAATGGCATTTTTTAAGGCATACGCGTTTCTCAGGGGATTAAAGCCTGATGTCGTCATCGGCACGGGTGGATACGCCTCATTTATTCCTGTATTTGCAGCTATGCTTTTGGGCATTCCCACAGTGGTGCAGGAGCAGAACTCTGTACCGGGTCAGGCCAACAGGATACTGGCACGGTTTGCCAAAAAGATATGTATAACCTATGAGAATTCCCTTTCGTATTTCCCAAAAAATAAGACCATCCTGACAGGCAACCCCGTAAGGGAAAAGATACTTCGGGCAGATAAAGCCGAAGGGATGAGGATGTTTTCCTTAAAAGAAGGACGCTTTACGATATTCATCTTTGGCGGGTCGATGGGGGCGTCGTCCCTGAACAAGGTCGTAGTGGATTGCCTTGAATATCTCAAAGAGATGAAGGACAAGATACAGTTCCTTCATCAAACCGGCGAGAAGGATTTCGAGTTTGTCAGGGCGGCGTACTTAAGGCACGGGATGAGCGGCACTGTGGCGCCGTTTATATACAAGATGCCGGAGGCATATGCCTCATGCGACATGATAATATCAAGGGCAGGGGCTACTACGCTTGCCGAAATAACGGCCATAGGGATACCTTCGGTGCTGGTGCCGTATCCTTACGCCGCGTCCGCGCATCAGGAGATAAACGCCTCAAGGCTTGCCGTAAGCGGCGCGGCCATGATGATTAAAGAGGAAGATTTAACCGGAGAGTCCCTCTCCGGCCATATCCAAAGCCTTTATAATGATGGCAGCCTGAGGGCAAAGCTAAGCCGCGATTGTATGACATTTGGCAAGCCGGACGCCGCTAAAAAGGTTGCCAGCATAGCCATAATGCTATTGAAAAATAAAAAAATTGCTTTTCGCGAGGGGGCTCCGGTCCCCCTGCCTAAATCAGAGGTGCAATAGGACATGTTTAACCGTTACAGAGTAATCCATTTTGTAGGCATTGGCGGCATAGGAATGAGCGGCATAGCGCAGGTGCTCAATGATCTCGGCTACGAAGTCAGGGGCTCGGACATAAAAGACTCCGCAACTGTGGAAAGGTTGAGGGCCTCAGGTATCACTGTCATCATAGGCCACAAGGCCAAAAACATCGGCAACGCCCATGTCGTTGTAGTGACGTCCGCCGTAAACATATCCAATCCGGAAGTGGAAGAGGCAAGGAGGCGCGCCATCCCCGTTATCCCAAGGGCAGAGATGCTGGCCGAGCTTGGCAGGCTTAAATACACTGTCCTCGTAGCCGGCTCCCACGGCAAGACTACTACCTCGTCGTTGATTGCGACCATTCTGATTGACGCGGGATATTTTGACCCCACGGTGGTGCTTGGCGGCAAGTTAAATGAAACGAACAGCAACTCAAGGGTCGGCAAGGGGAATTATCTCGTTGCCGAGGCTGATGAGAGTGATGGCTCGTTCCTCAAACTCAACCCCACGGTTGCCGTTTGTACGAATATCGACAGAGAGCACATGGATTACTTTTCAACTATGGAAAAGCTGAAGAGCGCCTTTGTGGATTTCTTAAATAAGGTGCCGTTTTACGGTGTGGGCGTCGTATGTACAGACGACCCCAACATAAGGGAAATCCTTCCAAAAATCAACAGAAGATACGTGACATATGGACTTGACGGCGACGCGCAATATACGGCAAGGAATATAGACTACGGCTTTATGCGCTCTTGTTTTGACCTCTATAAGGATGGCCAGTTTATGAAAAAGGTTGAGATTCATCTCGCAGGAAGCCATAATGTATTGAATTCCCTTGCCGCCATAGCCGCTGCTGAATCCCTTGGCGTGAAAATCGACAGTACCGCCGCCTCTTTGGGGGCATTTTCGGGTATCAAGCGGCGAATGGAGTTAAAAGGCACATTGCGCGGCGTAACGGTCTATGACGACTATGGCCATCATCCAACGGAGATAGAGGCAACCATAGGCGGGATAAAAAATCATGTGGCTAATCGGCTTATTGTGGCGTTCCAGCCGCACAGATACACGAGGACGCGCGATCTGATGGACAAGTTTGCGGCGTCTTTCTCCGGGGCCGGCAAGCTCTTTCTGCTGGATATATACTCGGCGGGCGAGCCTCCGATAGAGGGCATATCGTCTGAGGCGCTGTGTGATAAGCTCAGGGAAAATGCAGTGGACGTAGTGTATTGTGAAAGTCAGGAAGCGGCCATAACAAAAATAGGAGAGACATTACAGGAGGGTGACGTACTGGTTACGTTTGGAGCTGGAGATGTGTGGAAGATGGCAGAGGAACTTATAAAAAGGGGGGCGGACAGATGAGCGGAGCTGCGGTAACAACAATGGCGGAAGGACTGATGTCGGGGCTTTCAGGTCGCGTCTCATATAATGAGCCTATGACCGAACACACCTCTCTTAGGATAGGTGGCGGCGCGGCGGTGTTTTTTGAGCCTGAGGGTTTGAACTCGCTGACGCAGTTCATCCGGCGCGCGCGCACATGCGGCGTTCCGTATTTGGTGTTGGGAGGAGGCAGCAATGTCCTGTTTGGCGACGGGGGATTTGAAGGCGTCGTAATCAGCACGAAGGGTTTTAGGAGCATTGAGACGCAGACAACTGACAAAGGTTTATTTATACGCGCGGGGGCGGGGGTAAGCCTTGCCCATGTAGTCATGGCCGCCCAAAAGGACGCAGGGCAGGGCATAGAGGGCCTTGCTGGAATTCCGGGGACACTGGGCGGCGCGGTATTTGGAAATGCAGGCTCTTTTGGCGCCGAGATAAAGGACGCCGTTATTGCTGTAACGGTCGTCGGCGTGGACGGCCAGGTTAAGGTATTAAGAACAGGGGATGGGCATACTGATTCTTTAAAATTTGCATACAGACGCTCCGGCATTGCGGACAATTCGGTCATTGTGAGCGTCGATATGAGGCTGCCCTTCGGGGACGCCGACGCCATAGCGGCGACCGCCCATGACTGTGCAATGAAAAAAAGACAGACCCAGCCAATTTCCCTTCACTCGGCCGGTTGTGTCTTTAAAAACCCAACCGGCGGGTATGCCGGTGAGTTGATAGAGCACGCCGGGTGTAAGGGATTAATATGCGGGGGGATTGAGGTAAGCATGGTACACGCGAATTTTTTCATAAATCGTGGAGGCGGTACGGCTGCCGGCTACCTTTCCCTCATGGAGAGGGTAAAGGCGATGGTGCAGGCAAAGTTCGATGTCGGGCTGGCTCCTGAAATAAGAATAATCGGGGATATGGCATGAAAGAAGAGCTGAGCGATAAAAAGATTGCGGTATTGGCCGGCGGGCTGTCGTCGGAGAGGGAGATATCATTAAAGAGCGGCATGGCCGTGTTTAACACCCTGAAGGCCGGCGGGTATAACGTGTGGCTGATAGACGCGGATTTAGAGGCCGCGGTAAAACTCACGGCGCTGACGCCGGATGTGGTGCTGACGGCATTACATGGCGGCTGGGGTGAAAACGGCTCTGTTCAGGGAATGCTTGAGGTTATGGGGATGGCCTATACTGGTTCGGGGGTGCTTGCCTCTGCGCTGGCTATGGATAAGGTGATGTGCAAGTACTTATTCGGGAGGGCGGGCCTGAGCGTGCCGCCATTTGAGGTCGTTGAGTTTAGCGGCGCGGAAGTCAGCATAGCGGCGCTGTCCCGGCAATCGCGACCAGACGTATCATTCCCATGGATAATCAAGCCGGCGCAGGAAGGCTCAAGCGTGGGCGTAAGTATAGTGAAAAGCGAAGTGGACTATGCCAAGGCCCTAAGAGAGGCCTTTAGCTATGGTAGTAAGGCAATCGTGGAGAAATTCATAAAGGGGAAAGAAATACAGATAGGCATAGTAAACGGCAAGGTGCTGGGGGGTGTTGAGATAAGGCCCTCAGGCGAGTTTTACGATTACAAGTCCAAATATACCAGCGGAATGACAAACTACATCCTGCCGCCTGATGTCAATCGGGAGACATACGATAAGATCGGGGAGATGTCCGTAAAGGCATATGATTGTTTAGGCTGTAAGGGGGCGGCGAGGGTGGATACGATACTGTCAGAGGACGCCAAAACAGTCTACATCCTTGAGGTAAACACAGTGCCAGGTATGACGGAGACGTCGCTGCTGCCTAAGATAGCGGAAAGTGTGGGCATGTCGTTTCTGCAACTGCTTGAGGAGATGCTTGGAGATGCTATACTCAGAAAGAATATGCAGATAATGTCAGGCGGCCTATGAAAGCGAAGAAGGAGATTCTGGCATATAAACGTCCCAACGCGATAAACGCAAGGAACATCGGTATTGCGGTGAGTGTTTTGACGGTGCTGGGGTCGGTGATATTTATGGGGTATTATACCTTGAGTGCTAACTACTTCAAAGTAGACAAATATGGAGTGGAGGGAAACAGCCACTTAAAAGACAACGACATATTCGAGCTGATGGACGTAAAGGGAAAAAGCATACTATCCATAAATGCGGAGATACTTGCAAGGAGACTAGAGTCGTCGCCGTGGATAAAGACGTCATACGTAAGAAAGGAACTGCCGTCGTCAATACTGGTGAAGATTACGGAGAAGGCGCCGGCGGCGGTGTTAAACGATGGACACACGATGTATTTAATAGACGAGGCCGGAGTAAAACTCGACAGCATAGAAAAACCGTTGGCCGGAATGCCGGTCATAAACATAGAAGAACAGTATAAGAGGGCGTATGCGGAGGCTGTAAGGCTGGTAAATGTCATAAACAAGACAAGCGCCCTCAGTGGCAAGGCGATAGAAATAACTGGTATGAGGCCGGAGGACATATCGTTGACATTAAACGGTTTGCTGATACTTATGGGTTTTGGCGATTACGAGAAGAAACTGTCGAGTTATTTTTCGCTGAAAGAGGAAATAGCGGGCAGGAATATGGCCATAGAGTATATAGATTTAAGGTTTTCAAACAGACTGATACTGAAGCCGTTAAAGAAGGATATGAAATGGGTGAAGGAAGCTATATAACCGGGCTGGACATAGGGACGTCGAAGGTTACGGCTATTGTAGCCAGGGTAACTGAGACCTCAACGGAGGTAGCCGGGGTAGGCATGGCCGCTTCTGCCGGGGTAAGAAAAGGCGTTGTTGTCGACCTTGAGAGTGCCGCCGCGGCCATAAGAGAGGCCGTGAAGAAGGCGCAGGTGCTCTCCGGTGTGGAGATAAAAGAGGTCTGCACGGGGCTTTCCGACGTACATATAAAGAGTTTTAAGAGTACGGGTGCGGTAGTGCTGACAACTGACGTTGTAACACAGCGGGACATTGACAAGGTAGTGGAGACCGCCGGGACGGTATATGTGCCTTTGGATAAGGAGATCATGCACATGATCCCCGTAGAGTATGTGGTCGATGGCGAAGGGCAGATATATAACCCTGTAGGGATGAAGGGCGTTAGGCTTGAGGCAAACATGCAGATAGTGGTTGGGGCGTCGAATTCGATACACAATGTGGTTAAATGCTGTGAGATGGCCGGCCTGAGGGCTGCCGATATAGTGTTTAATCCGCTGGCGGCAGCGGCGGCGGTACTCAGGGAAGACGAAAAGGACTACGGGGCAATCCTGATAGACATCGGAGGGGGCACTACTGATATAGCGCTCTTTAAGGATGGCGCGTTTATGGGTGCGGCGGTAATAGACATAGGCGGCAACCAGTTTAGCAACGACATTGCCGTAGGGTTGAGGCTTCCGGTGTATGAGGCGGAGAGATTGAAGAAGGCGTATGGCATGGCGACATTCCCCGACGAGTACTTCGGCGAGGAGATAACCGTAACGGCAAACAAGGAAGAGAGGCGGATATCGAAATCATTTATAACTGAGATAATAAAGGCAAGGAGTGAAGAGCTTACGGGCATGATAAAAGAAGCGATTCTGGGCATTCCCGGCTTTAGCTGGCAGCCCTGGTCGGTGGTGTTAACGGGTGGAGTGGCGGAGCTGAAGGGCCTTGAGGGATTGATTTCCAGTGTGCTGGATTTGCCCGTGAGAGTTGGCACATGTGAGTGGGCAGGGATAGGGGACAAGATTCGCGGGCCGATGTATGCAACGACAGTGGGTTTGATCTCATATACGAGGAAGAGGTTCTACGAGAGTGGCTCGATAGACACATTTACGACGGGGCAGTCTTCGATGTCGAAGTGGTTTAAGGGTCTGGTAGGAAAGTTTTTTAACAGATAAATTAAAAAGCAAGGAGGGACGGCATGTTTGAACTAGTGGAGTCAAATGATGGAAAGGCCAACATTAAGGTAGTAGGTGTAGGCGGGGCGGGCGGTAACGCGATTAACAATATGATAGCCGCGGTGTTGAAAAACGTGGAGTTTATTGCGGTAAATACGGACTTACAGGTATTGAATTCGTCAAACGCCGAATTAAAATTACAAATAGGCACAAAGATAACGAGGGGACTTGGCGCGGGGTCAAATCCGCAGGTAGGCAGAGAGGCGGCCCTTGAAGACAGCGAGAGGATAAAGGAAATGCTGGACGGGGCCGACATGGTCTTCATAACCGCCGGCATGGGTGGCGGCACCGGCACGGGCGCGGCCCCTATAATAGCGGAGATAGCGAGGAGCCTTGGTGCGCTGACTGTAGCGGTAGTGACAAAGCCGTTTTTTTACGAAGGCAGAAAGCGTCTTAGTAACGCGACCCTCGGAATAAAGGAACTCAACCAGTTCGTCGATACGACGATAGTAATCCCCAACGACAAGATCTCTCTGGTAGTGGAAAAGGGTACGCCCCTTATTAAGTCCTTTGAGGTGGCCAATGATGTGTTAAAAGACGCCGTGCAGGGCATAACCGACCTGATACTGCTGCCCGGACTTATTAATCTTGACTTTGCCGACGTAAAGACGATAATGCAGTACTCCGGCAAGGCGGTAATGGGAATTGGAAAAGGCAAAGGCGAACAGGGCCACATAGACGCGGCAAAAAAGGCCATATCTAATCCGCTTCTTGAAGAGACTTCTATTGACGGGGCCAGAGGCATACTGATAAACATAACCGGAGGCCCTGACCTTACGCTTGACGCCGTACAGGGCGCCTCTGAGCTGGTCTTCGACTCTGCCCACGACGACGCGGACATCATTTTCGGCGCCGTCATTGATCCCTCACTAGATGGTGAGGTAAAGGTTACGGTAATAGCGACCGGATTTGAGGAAAAGAAAGAGGCCAAAATAACGATACCAGAGATGAAGACATGGAAAGGCCAGGAAAGAGAACGCAACTTCTCAAGGGGTTCGGACAGAATTCTATCGAAATCCCTCTTTGACTTCTCGAAAGAGGACAAAATCCCGACGACCGAACTCGTAGGCAGCTACGAAGACGATATGGACATCCCAACATTTATAAGAAAACAGAAGAAACCAGAGTAGATAAAGCTCTCCACAACGGAAGGGCAGAGGACGACCCCCCATGATGTCCTCTGCCCCCCTCCTCCTGAAAGATGGGGTGAGCCGGGCATTTGAATGAAAACAACAAAAAAAAAGCGGCATCCCGCCACACTGCAACCCCTGACACGGCAATCCCTGCTTGATAAAGAGACAGGTACCGTCTATAAAGATCACGGCGGCAAGACCCGCGTATGCCTCGTGTATCCGAACACGTATAGAACCGGAATGTCCAGCCTTGGGTTGCGGCTTGTCTATGGTATGCTCAACGCCCGTGAGGATGTTGTCTGCGAACGCGCGTTCTTGCCGGAGCCTGGCGTTCTGGGGCGAATTTATACGCTGGAATCCCAAAAAATGCCTTCAGAGTTTGACATAATAGCATTTTCCATATCATATGAGAACGACTTCCCAAACGTGGTGAAAATCCTGAGGGCATCGGGCATACTGCCTTACGCCAGGGACAGAGGGCCGCACTATCCACTGCTAATTATGGGCGGGCCATGCGCGTTTATGAATCCGGAGCCGCTTGCGGATTTTTTTGACGTCGTGGTGGCGGCGGAGGCGGAGGCCGTTCTTGACGAATTCATAGACATCTGTAATAAATCCGGCGACAGATCGCAGTTATTAGAAGCATTAAAAGGCTTAGAGGGTTTTTATATACCGTCGGGGCACGATATAAATTGCCGTGTAAAGAGGCGTTTTCTGAAAGACTTAGACGCGCCGCTGATAAGCCGACAGTTGATAACGCCGCACACGGAGTTTTCGTCTATGTACCTTATTGAGGCGATGCGGGGCTGCCCGTGGAGGTGCCGTTTTTGTGCCATAAGCGGGATATATGGTGTGCCGAGGACAAGGCCGCTGTCGGTCATGCGGCAGGAGATAGAGCGCGCCCTGAGTCTTTTTACGACGAAGATAGGCGTCATAGGTGCGTCGTTGACCGACTATCCCCACATAGGGCAATTATTGTGTATTGAGGGGGTAGAGTTTTCTATATCATCCCTGAGGGCAAGTAAGAAGGCCGCGGAGATAACAGCACTGATAAAGAATAAGAAAAGCGTGTCGATTGCTCCTGAGGCCGGCTCAAAGAGATTGAGAGCGGTGATAAATAAAAAGATAACGTATGAAGATATAATAGAGACGTCGCGTCTTGTGCTGTTGCGGGGGATAGCGATGTTGAGATTATATTTTATGATAGGGCTTCCAACTGAAACAGACGAGGATATAGCGGAGATGATAGATTTGGTAAAGGAAATCAGGGGGTTGTCGAAGTCTGGCCGCATAGTGTTGAGTGTGAGCGCATTTGTGCCGAAACCATTCACACCCTTTCAGTGGCATCCAATGGAGTCCTCAGCGGTCATCGTGAGGCGGTTAAAACAATTAAAAGACGGCCTCAAAAAAGAAGATGTAAAGGTCAATCACGACCAGCTCAAATATGCCTACACCGAGGGGTTATTGGCAATGGGCGACCGGCGGCTCTCTCCGGTTATCGAATCCATAGCAGACGGCCTGAACTGGAAAAAGGCCTGCGAGCTGCACTCAATAGACCCGTCAGAATATATATTTCGCGAAAAGCCCTATTATGAGCCTCTGCCGTGGGATTTCATAGACAATGGGATAGAAAAAGAGCGCCTATGGCGCGAGTATTTGTTGAGCACCGCAAGCCCACGGTAAATTTGTTCTCCATCATAAGTAAGCGGTAATTGCTTAGTTTGTTGTCACTCTTATCCCTTTCTGTCATTCCGGCTTGTCCGGAATCGTTCCTTAAATGGTTGTTTCATGGAAAAGGACAGTTCAGAAATCATTGCAACTTCCAATGAAAACTTGTTTATCCATCAGAACAAATTTACCGTGTGGGTAACATAGACAACCACGGTGGATTTATTCTGGCCTTAAAACCAAGGAGGGACAGGGCAAATCAAATAATTCTGGACAATTATGAATCGACAGTAGTATCATCAGTGGTATGGACAGGAGTTATGTTGAAGAAGTAGAAA